>CAYXQW010000048.1:9614-11661 GCA_964466695.1 uncultured Bdellovibrionales bacterium | reverse complement strand
TGTCAAGCAAAAGATGTGTAGGATCATGAGGCTTTCGCGGGGATGACGAGGCAGGGGGGATGACGATTTTGCGAACGATCAAGCGGCAGTGCTGGGGCCAGTGCCGGACTTGCGGGTGTCTGGTTACCAGCACCAGCTCGCGCAAAGCCGCAAAGCCGCAAAGAACGCAAACGGTAAGGACAAGCGCTCGCGCCAGGTCATTGGCAAACGCTTCGAAGAGGATTTGAGCGGCTTTTCACGTTGGAAGAGGGCGGGATCATGTCAACAGAAACTTGTGATCAATCATGAGGCGAAGGCGGGGATGACGCGAGACTTGAGGATGACGTGAGAGAAAAACCACGTCACCGGTTGTGCGTAGACAAAAATGTGATCAACAGTCAGCCCTGATGGTCGCGGTACTGACGCGAAAATCCGTACCGCGCGCGTCAACAAGCGGCATTTTGGACACGGCGATGCGGAGAATGCGATTGCCCTGCGCCGTAAAAGCCTAGGTCTACGTCATGGCGCGCCCGACAGGATTCGAACCTGTTGCCCTCGGCTTAGAAGGCCGATGCTCTATCCAATTGAGCTACGGGCGCGTGCACAAAACCGACATCGGCCACGTCTGCCTCGACGCGCGCACGCCTGTCAAGGCGCCCGCAGGCGCTCGAGCTCCTCGAGCAGGAAGTCGATCACGACCTCGCGATCGAGCTCGTAGAGGTACTTGCGCCCATTGACGAAGAGGGTCGGCGTGGCGAAGACCTTGTTGCGTAAACCCTCCTGCTTCGATCTCGCCACCTCCTCGCGCGTCTTCGGATCGGCGTAGGCCGCCGCGAACGCCGCAGGCTCCATCCCCACGGTCACGGCCCAGTCGGCGAGCACGTTTGGCGAGAAGGCGTCATAGCGCTCGTAGAGGTGCACCGTGTATGGCCAAAAATGCCCGAGCTGCGCCGCGCTCTGCATCGCGAGGCCTCCCTCGAGTGCCCCCTCGTGACCCTTGATCGGAAACGGCCGGAAGTAGAGCTTGACCTTGCCCTTAAGCGGCCCCTGGTTCACGGCCTCAAAGAGCCCGAGGACGAACACCCGGCAGAACGGGCAGCGCGCGCAGGCGTAGACCACGGCGGTCACGGGGGCCTCGGGGGCGCCGGCCAGCGTGCGCGGATCGAGCGCGATCACGGCCTGCTTGCCGAGGGGCAAGGCGCTCTCGGCGCGGCGCATCAAGGCGCGCTCGATCTCGGGCTTCTTCTTGCCGGCCTTCACCAGGCGACAGATGTCGCCGGCGAGCCGCGTCACCACGGGGTGCGGCGGCTCTTTGGCGAGGCACACGTCGAAGGTCTCGTCACAACCGTCGTAGGGGTGAAGGCTCGTAAAGAGCCCGCGCGCGGTCTTCTGCTCATCGGCCGTCAAGCTCGCGCACGCCGGGATGCTCGCGAGCGCGCGCGCGTGCGCGCCTAAGGCCATGAAGATCACGGAGAGAAAAACGATCGACGAGCTCATCTCGACTCCTTTGCGGAAAGAAACCACCGCCCGATCCCGAGGGGGCGGCGATCGAAGACGACGACATATAAGGCGAGGGCGAGCCAGAGCGCATCGCGCGCGACCGTCATCCAGGAGATCGGATCTTCCTCCGCGCCTTGCGAGGCGAAGCAGCCGCACGACATGTCGAGCCCGCGGGCGACCGCGATGGTGACCGCGAGCGTGAAGACCGCCATCATCCCCGAGACGAGCAAAGCGCCGGTGCGCACGCGCAGGCCGAGGATGAGCATCACCCCGGCTAAAAGCTCGATCCAGGGCAAGATCACCGCCATGACGTTGATAAACGCGAGCGGCAAGATCTGGTAGGTGGCGATGTCCAGGGCGAACGCGCCCGGATCTACGATCTTGTGGTAGCACGCCATCAAGAAGATGACCCCGAGATACAGCCGCGCCCCGAGGCCGAGCAAGGCAAGATCCTCGGGCTCGACGTGCTGGTGAAGGGTGGTGACACAGTGAAGCTGGGCGAGAGCGAGTTCCTCGTTATCGAGACGCCTGGGCATACGCTGGGTCATATCGCCTATTACGAGCCGGC
>CAYXQW010000048.1:0-9604 GCA_964466695.1 uncultured Bdellovibrionales bacterium | reverse complement strand
GGCCGAGCAGGGCGTGCCCACGCCAAAGCCCAAAGCGCGTCATGGCCGCGCCTCAAAGAGCGCGGGGGCGCCGCCCTCGATGAACCCGACGTTCTTGATGCCCCGGCCAGAAAGCTCGCGCGCGAGCTGCTCGCCGCTGTCTGGGTCCTCGCCGTCACCGTAGACGACGACTCGCGAGACCCTTAAGCTCGCGATGTCTTCGACCGTCTTTTGCGGCACGGGGTCGAGGTAGTCGTAAGGGACGTTGAGCGCCCGCGGCGCCTTCACGCGCGCGAACGCCTCGGGCGCGCGAGCATCTACCACCAGCACGTCGGTCCCGGCGTCGCGCAAAAAGGTCGGCGGCAGCGTGTCCACCTCGCCCGTGGAGTCGGGACAGGGGACGAAGATCCGATACTCGGTCTTCTGCACGAGCGTCAATCCCTCGGCGCGCGCCGCGTTGAACGCGAGCGCGAAGGCCGAGCACACGAAGAAGATAACCAGCGCCTCGCGCAGCATCGCCCGAAGAGACGCGGGCTCGCGCCCGAGGTAATCGAAGATCACTGCACGCACGAAGAGCTCCTTTGCGCGGCCTCGTCTTGCCGCAACAGATCTTGCACCCGCTCCCCCATCACCGTCGAGTCGAGGCCGTAGTCTATAGGAACATGCGCCGTCGCATGCACCGCGCGCGGCAGCCAGGGATCGAGCGCGAAGCTCCATTGGAGCTTCGCGAGCACCCGGTGGTCGTCGTAATCATATAGGTCGGTGGTGCTCTCGCGCCGCGCATACTCGTAGGACAACCCCGCCCGCAGCCCATCACCGAAGGCCGGGCCGAGCACGCCGAGCGAAAGCCGCGCGAGCAGGTCGCGCCGCGCGACGTCCGGCGAGGCCGCATCGAAGAACCCGGCCGAGCGCGGATAATCATCCATGGCAAAGGAAGCCCCGATACGCGCCGCGAGACCCGCGGGGAGCGCAAGCTCCGCGTTTACGAGCATCGATCCGCCACGGGTGTCGTAGGCCGAATTGACGGCGTCGTACCACCGCCCGGTCAAGGCGCCCATGAGCCGCCACGAACGGCCGAGCAAAAGGCCACCGCCGAGGCCAAGGTCCGCCTCGGTGCGGCTCTTGCCGAGCTCACGAAACAACCGTCGCCCCGCGCCACCGAAGATCGTCAGCGAAGGATGTAACGAGAGCTCGAGCTCGCCGCGATGGGTGTCGTAAAACCACAGCGGACCTTCGTCGTAGCGATCACCGCCGGCGAGGCCCAACCCCTCGTAGCGATAGGCCACGAGGAGCTGAGGTAACCCACCGAGGACGAGGCCGGGGCGCGCGCCGAGGAGGAGATACGAGGCGTCTTGCCCAAGCCCTGTGGCGTAGCCGAGCCCGCGCGTCGAAAGCTCGACGCTCGGGCGCAGCACGCCTGTCCTCGCGGGCACGAGACGGAGCCAGCCCGAGAGCTGCCCGAGGGCGCTCGCGCTGCCGGCGGCCGCGCCGAGCTCTGCGGGCGAGCTCGCGAGGGCGTTTGCGGCATACCCGAGCCCGAGCTCGAACCGCCCGGAGAACGGCGCGAGGAAGGAGGGGTCGCGCGCGAGGAGCTCGGCGATGGCCGCGCGGTCTTCTTCGTAGGCCGCCCTGGCGCCATACGCGGCATCGAGATGCGCGCGGGCGGCGTCTTCGTCACCCGCGTGCCGCGCGAGAAAAGAGAGCAACAGCTCGCGGCGCGTAAAGAGCGCGGATGTACGCCAAGCCTCCTTAGGATGGAGGAGCTCGCGCGCCTCCTCGAGCGACCCTTGCGAAAGGTAGAGCCAGGCGAGGTGGGCTTGCACCTCGCGGTCCTCGGGATGTTGCGAGAGGTGCTCGGCGGCGGTGCGCATGGCCCAAAGCTCATTGCCGGCGTCGAGATAGGCCCGCATGCGCATCAGCGCGAGCGCGGAAGCATCCTGGTGCGCCACCTGCTCATCCTCGGCGAAGGCGGGGCGCGCAACGAGCAACAAAAGCAGAGCGAGAAAGAGGCGCCAAGCCCGCATCAGGGGCGGTCCTTGCAGCAACGAAAGCCGGCGTAGAGCGCTTCCCAGGTAGCGTTAAAGTCACAGCGAAAGCGCGCCGACGGGCCGCCGCAGTTGAAGGCGCCGCCGCGGACTTGATAGCCGCGCGGATCGACGCTGGTCTCGACGGGCACGACCTCCCAGACATTGCCGTTCACGTCGAAGAGCCCGAGCTCGTTGGTGCAGCCGGCGAACGCGCCGGTGGGCATGACATGGAAACAGACGTGGCAGGTGCTGTCGTCGTAGGGCTCGGTGATAAAGCAGGTCTCGGGCGTGTACGGCGAGCTCGAAAGCTGCGCGTCGTAGCCGCAGTTCTCGCCGCTCGGACAGGAGGCGAGGCCGAGGATGTCGCAGCACTCCTGACAATAGGTGTCGACGCTGTTGCAGATAGTCGGATCCCAACTATCGCCGAAGAAGTAGACGTTCTCTGCGGGCCCTCGGCAGCTCGCGTACCACTCGCTGGCGCTGCACAGGCGCTTGCCCGCGGCCTGGCAGGCCGCGTCGAACTGCGCGAGCGCCGCGGCCGACATGGGGTTTGTGTACCAGGGCAAGACGCCCGGGCGGCTCGTCGCCATGCTCTCGTCGGTGCCCGTGGAGGTGGCCGTGGCGTCGGGGCGCGAGGCCTCGTAGCGATCCATGCAGAAAGACGCGCCGGCGGGCACCATCTCGGGCGAGCACTCGCCTTCGCCGCCTCCGGGGTCATCGCCGCCGCCGGGATCATCGCCCGGGGGATCCTCTGGGAGCGGATCATCGAGGCACCCGCCGCCCTCGCCGCCGGTCTCGGGGTCGGGGTCGGCGGGTTGATCCCCTATGGGCGGCGAAGGGGTGAGGCAGCAGCGAAACCCGCGCGCCGACGGGGCCCAGTTGCCCGGGACGTAATCACAGCGATGCAGCGCGGCCGAGTCGCTGCAGTTGTAGGCGCCGCCGCGCACGGTCTGGTCGCTGCCGCCCGCCGTGTGCTCCCACAGGTTGCCGTTGATGTCGAAGAGCCCCCACTCGTTGGTGCACTCGGGAAAGGAGCCCGTGGGCGTCAGGTGAAAGCCCTGGCGGCCGAAGGTGTCGATGCCGTTACAAACCTCGGGGCGGTAGGTGTCGCCGTAGGCGTAGGCCGTGTTGTCCGGGCCCTTGCAGGCGAGGCGCCACTCTTCGCTAGTGCACAGCCTTTTACCGGAGGCCGCGCAGGCCGCCTCGGCCGCCGCGTTGTCCGCGACCTGCCACGGGATCACCGCGGCGACGCTCATGGCTAAAGCCTCGTCCACGCCCGCGCTCTCTGAGGTAGCGTCCGGGCGTGAAGCCTCGTGGCGATCGACGCAGAAGACGTTCGCTACGTTGACCATGTCCTCCGGGCAGGTGATGTCGCCCTGCGAGAACGGCACGCAGCGATTGCCGTCGCAGCAAAAACCCGCCCCGCAGTCTTCGTCTTTGGCGCACGCAAGGACGCAGCGACCAGAAGCGCCGCAGATCTTCGGAGCCTTGCAATCGCGGTCGCTGTAACAGCGCGAGGCGACGCAGCCGCTCGCCGTCGCGACAAGCAGCCACAGGCATTTGACTTCGCGCGAGGCGAGCATCGGTGCCTCCTTTTAAGGGCGCGCGTCTTTGAGGCCGAGGTAACCGCCGAAGAGCGTGTGCAGCGAGGAGAAGCCGCGGGCCTTCAAGAGCTCGAAGGCCTCGTTCACCGCGCGGCCGTCGTGATCGTAGAGCAAGGTCGGCGCGTGCGGCTTTAGCGCCTCGGTGGAGGAAGGGTCGCGCAGCCGAGCGAGGGGGATGTTCACCGCGCCCTCGAGGTGACCCTCCGCGAAGCGCGCGGCGTCTTGCACGTCCACGAGCTGGACCTCGGAGCGCGCCTTGCCTGCGAGGATCCGCCGCAGCACCTCGGGCTTCAGCGCCGGGTAAGACGAGACGTAGTCCTCGAGGATCGACTCGTTGATCATACCGCCGTGCAGCTCGCCGAAGATCCGAAACGTCGGCGTCCCCTCGACTCCGTAGCGCACGGCCTCCGCGATGTCGGCCTGCACCGCGCGGCGCACCTCGTCGGAGGCGGCGCAGGCGCGCAGCGCGTCGAGATCGAGCGAGAGCATCTTGGCGACGTCGAGGAACAACTTGTCCGACAAGAGCTCCTGATTACGGTAGAGCTCGTCGTGGTACTCCCAGTACTTGCCTTGTAGCCCCGCGCACTTGGCGAAGAACGCCGCCTTGCAGGCGAAGTCGTGGAAGGGCTGTGAGAGCATGGGGTTGCAGCTCATATCGAGCGGGAGGTCTTTACGCACGAAGCGGATCTGCTTTTCGTACTTCTTCACCATATCCACCACGGCGTAGTGCGCCCGCTTGCACCAGGGGCACTGGAAGTCGGTGTAGACAACGACGTCGATCTTCGCCGAGCTCCGGCCGAGGTAGGAGGAGAAGCCTTTCGGATCGAACCCCTCGCACGCGAGCGCCTGCTCGCCCTTCTTGTGGCACCCGCAATAGGAGAAGTGGTAGCCCGCGTAGGCGTTGGCAAAGAGGAAGAGGCCGAGGGCACCTAAGGTCGCCGCCTTGTGATGCAAAACCGCGGTCAAGGTCTCGCGCGCGAGCACCACGGGCCTTCGCCACGCGCCGCGCGAGAGCACGGCCAGGTAGACGAAGGTGGCGACGCTCACCCCCCAAAAACTCATACAGACGATGCACAGAGCCGGCACGAACAAGAACGACACGAGCGCGAGGGCAGCGCAGCCGAGCGCGTAGAGCCAGAAGATGAGCGTGTAGATGTGCTTCATGCGCGCACGCGCGTGCGTCGCGCGGGTGCCGACGAAGAGGAAGGCGAGCAAGGTGAGGTTGCCGGCGACGCCGATGAAGGCGACGGGTACGCCGAGGAAGTGCGAGTAGGCGCTCGCGGCGACGGCGTCGCAGTTGAAGCTATCGTCGATGTTGCAGAAGCTCCGAAACGGCTCGCTCGAGTAGTTGACCATGTAGTCGATGTAGAGGAGCTCCGCGGCCATCGCGAGGCCAGCGAGCAGCAGCATGATCAAGATGATGAGTTGCTTGCGCGAGAACATGTCTCCTCCATCAAAAGGGCGAGCCGTAATGGATAACGAGCATACCCGGCGATGACAAGCTCAGCTCCGCGTCACGCGCGCGTAGAAGGCATCGAGGCCTGCGAGCATCTGCTCCTCGGAGAACGGGGCGCACCGCACAAGGGCCGCCCGCCCCATGCGCGCGCACCGCTCGTCGTCGGTGACGAGCGCGAGCACGGCCGCAGACAGCCCTTCGACGTCGCCCGGCGCGCACAAGAGCCCGGTCTCCCCTTCGCGCACGGCCTCGCCGTTGCCGTCGACTCGCGTCGCGACCACCGGCAAGCCCGCCGCCATCGCCTGGATGATCGCCTGCGGCAGCCCCTCGAAGCGTGAGGTGAGCAAGAAGACGTCGGCGGCCGCGAGCAGGCGCGAGACATCGTGGCGCCACCCGAGGAGCCGCAAGCGCGAGGAGAGCCCGCGCGTGCCGATGAAGTCTTCGAGCGCTGGGCGCAGCTCCCCGTCGCCGGCGAGCAGGAACACCGCGCGCGGCGCTTGCGCTGCCACCTTCGCCGCGACCCTCGCAAAGGTGAGCGGATCTTTTTGCGGCTTTAGGCAGGCGAGCGTGAGCACCACCCGCTCCTCGTCTTTAATCCCGAGCTCGGCGCGCGCCTCCTTACGCACCGACATCGAGCGCGCGAAGCTCGCGAGCGCTACCCCGCAGTGCACCACCTGGCAAGGCCGCTTGCCGAGCAGGCCGTCGCGCCTGCCCTCCTCGATGTTCGCGTGGCTGTCGGCCGTAAACCCGGTGGTGACAAGGCTCGCCACCTTCTCGAGCAGCCAGAAAAAAGCGCGCGTAAGGCGCCGGCCGTGGTGGCTGTGGCCGAAGCCGTGGATGCTGTGGATGATGACGTCGGCGCCGCCGAGATACGCGCCGAGCCGCCCGAGGACGCCGGCCTTCGAGCTATGCGTGTGGACGATGAGGCGGGCCTCGGGGCGCTTGAGGCGTCGGACGAGCCGCGCGATCTCGAAGAGCGCGAAAAGCTCGGCGCCCGGCCGCACCGCGCGCCCGAGGGACGTAAGCTCGTGCAACTCCACGCCCATAAGCTCTCGCGCCCGCGCGTCGAGGAGCCCCCCGGGGCCGAAGGCCAGGTGCCGCTGCCCGCTGACGAAGCTCGACCTCTCCACCTCGCACAACGTCGCGAGCTGCGCGCCGCCGAGCTCGAGCTTGGTGATGATGTGCAAGACGTCCCAGATCATGGCGAGAGCTCGAAGATAGCACGCCGCCAAGGCGCGTGGGAGGAGCACAAAGTTCTTGACAGCGCATGATCGGTGTCTATGTTATGCTAGTAAGCACTTGCTAGATTAGGACGGCTCATGGCAACCAGAAAATCGACCGAGGAACGAAGACGTGAGATCGCCGACGCCGCTATCTCGATCATCGGGGAGCGCGGCCTGCGGGAGTTCACGGCAGCTCGTATCGCCGAGGAGGTCGGCATCAAAGACGCGACCATCTTTCGTCACTTCAAAGACATGAACGAGATCAAGCTCGCGGCTCTCCACCGCCTCCAAGAGCTGCTCGAGGTAGAACCAGGACCCACGGGAGATCCCCTCGAGCGACTAGATACCTTCGTCCTGCGCCGCCTTCGATCCTTCGCCACGAAGCGAGGGGTCCTCTCGCTCCTCTTCTCGGACGAGCTCTCCCATGCCCTGGGCGACAAAGGTCAAAGGCAGGTCGCCGCGCTCCGCGACCGTGGGCGCGACTTCATCGAATCGTGCCTGCGCGAGGCGGCCGCAAAGGGCCTACTCCAAGAAGACCTCGACATCAAAAGCGCGGTCGTCCTCATCACGGGGATGGTGATGGGGTTCTTGTTCGCGGCCAAAGACGGGGCGCTCCCCGCCCCTGCCGGCGAGATGGCGCGCCGCTGCTGGCAAACCCTAAGCAAAGCGCTCGTGCGCAAGCAGGTGCTCGCATGAAGTCCAGAACCAAGCTCATCTCCCTCATCGCCAGCGGGGTCCTGTTCGTGGCGGCTTTTCTCTGGCTCCTCACCGCACACGGCCCGTTGGCGCCGGTGGGTGTGCAGCTCGGCACCGTCACCCGGGCCGACCTCGAGCCTAGCGTATTCGGCATCGGCACCGTCGAGGCGCGCCTCGCCTACGCGGTCGGCCCCATCACGCCCGGCCGCGTCCTGCGCGTGCTCGTAGATCAGGGCGAGGAGGTGAAGGCCGGGCAACTGCTGGCGGAGATGGATCCGCTCGATATGGATCGCCGCATGCAGGCGGCAGCGAGCTCCGTAGCGCGCACGCGCCAGGTGGCGCAGGTGGCCGAGGCGCAGGTCGCCGAGGCAACGAGCCGCGCAAACCTCGCCATCACCAACCGCGACCGCGATCTCGGGCTGTATGAGCAAGGCGCCATCAGCGAGCAAGCGCTCGACAACAGCAAAGGAGAGGCGGAGCGCGCCGAGGCGGCGCTGGCGGCGGCGCGCGCCAACGCGGCGATGGTGGCGCAGGACATCGGACGTCTCGGCGCCGAAGCGCAGGGCCTTTACAGCCTGCGGGAGAGCCTGAGGCTCACAAGCCCCGTAGACGGCGTCATCGTCGCGCGCGAGGCCGAGCCGGGGACCACGGTGGTCGCAGGTCAAGCCGTGCTCCGCGTCGTCGTCCCCGAGAGCCTCTGGGTGCGAGCACGGATCGATCAGTCGCGCGCCCAGGGTGTGCGGGTCGGGCAGCCAGCCAGCGTCGTGCTGCGCTCGGCGCCCAAGGCCGCGCTCCAAGGCCGCGTGGCTCGCATCGAGCTGCAAAGCGATCCGGTGACCGAGGAGCGGATCGTGAACGTCGACTTCGTGACGCCACCTACTCACCTCTACTTGGGCGAGCTCGCGGAGGTCACCCTCCGGCTGCCGACCGCGACCGGCGTGCTCGTCGTACCGAGCGCGGCCATCACCCGCGAGGGCAGCCAGACCGGCGTCTGGCAGATAGCTGACGGACGCGCCGTCTTTACGCCTGTCACCCTTGGCAGCCAAACCCAGGATGGAGCATCTCAGATCCTCTCCGGCCTCACCGCAGGCGAGCGCGTCATCGTCTACAGCTCCGCGCAGCTCGAGCCCGGCGCCCGCGTTCGTGAACGGAAGGTCGAACGGCGATGATCAACCTCGCGCGCCGCGACGTCGAAAATCACCTCGGCCGCTACCTGCTCACCGGCTTCGGGCTCGGGCTCCTGATTGGGGTCACCCTGACGATGGCCGGGGTGTACCGGGGCATGGTCGACGACGCCAAGGTGTTGCTGCGCGCGAGCCGCGCCGACATCTGGGTGGTGCAGCAAGACACCCTCGGGCCCTTCGCCGAGCCCTCGAGCCTCCAAGACGACCTCTATCGCAGCCTCGAGGGGCTGCCCGGGGTCGCCGAGACCGGCAACGTCGCCTACCTCACGACGCAGGTAAAGCATGGTGAGCGGGACGTCCGCGTCATGGTCGCGGGCTACACGCAAGGCAGGCTCGGCGGCCCGTCCTTCCTCGTCGCGGGGCGCCCGATCGCCAAGGCCCACTATGAGGCGGTGGCCGACGCCAAGACCGGGTTTAAGGTCGGCGACAGTATTCGCATTCGTCGCAACGACTACACCGTGGTGGGTCTCACCCGGCGCATGGTGTCCTCCGGCGGCGATCCCATGGTGTTCCTCCCCCTGAAAGACGCCCAGGAGGCGCAGTTTTTGCGGGACAACGCGGCCATCATCAACGACCGCCATCGCCTCGACAAAAACCCCGCCATCAACCGCCCCGGCCTGCCCGGCTTACGCGAGGCGGTCGAGGCCATGCAGACGGCGAGCCACCGCGTCAACGCTGTCCTCGTAAGGGTGGAAGATGGCCATGACCCACGTCAGGTGGCCGACGACATCGAACGCTGGAAGCACCTCACCGCCTACACCAACGCCGACATGGAGGAGATCTTGATAGCGAAGCTCATCGTCACGGCGGCCAAGCAGATCTCCTTGTTCCTCATCATCCTGGCGATCGTGAGCGCGGCCATCGTGGCCTTCATCATCTACACGATGACCCTCGGAAAGCTCAAAGAGCTCGCCGTCCTCAAGCTCATCGGCACCCGCGATCGCACCATCGCCGCGATGATCTTGCAGGAGGCGCTGGGTCTCGGGGTCATCGGCTTCTTCGTCGGCAAGTTCGCCGCCACCCTCTGGGCGCCGGTGTTTCCAAAGCACGTGCTCCTCGAGACCAGCGACGCGCTGCGCGCCTTCGTGCTCACCCTGGTGATCTGCGCGCTGGCGTCCGTGCTGGCGATCCGCGCGGCTTTGCGCATCGATCCCGCCGAGGCGATCGGTGGATGAGACCATGACAAAGACCAAGCCCGCGATCCTCATCGAGAACCTGACCAAGCGCTACGGCAGCGGCCCGACCGCCGTGGACGCGCTCAAGGGCGTGGACATGAGCATCGCGCCCGGCGAGGTCGTGGGGTTGATCGGTCCGTCGGGCTCGGGCAAGACCACCCTGCTCAAGTGCCTCGGCGCGGTGATCGAGCCGACCTCCGGACGCTTCACCCTGGCCGGCGAGGTGATCTACGACAACGCGTGGAAGCGGACCGACCTGC
>CAYXQW010000047.1:7607-11668 GCA_964466695.1 uncultured Bdellovibrionales bacterium | reverse complement strand
CATCCGCGAGATAGTATCTGGACGCTCCGTCATGATCGCGGTACTCACTCATTTTAGGAGGTGCGCTCTTGACGACCCGAATGGTGACCGCCTTGCGACAAGGCGTGGGCGACGGCGCAGACGTAGCCACGCAGGTAGCGGCGGAGGCCCAAGAGAAGCTCGGCGCGCGCCCAGAGCTCGCTATCTGCTACTGCTCGCCGCGCTACGACCTCGGGGCCGTGGCGCGCGGTCTACAGGCCGCGACGGGCGGGGTGCCGCTCGTCGGGTGCTCCTCGGCGGGTGAGTTCACCGAAGCAGGGATCACCAAACAAGGCGTCGCGCTGGCGCTCCTTCGCTCGGACGAGCACCGCTTCGCCGTCGCGGGCGCGCGCGGGCTCTCTTCCGACCCCGACGGGTGCGTCGGGGCGGCGGCGGCGAAGCTGCCACCACCAGAGCCCGGCTTTCCGCACGTCTCGTACATCGTCTACCACGACGGGCTCGTCGGCCGCGGCGAGGAGGTCGTGATAGCCGCGGCCAAGCACCTCGGCGCGGGCAGCCGGATCTGCGGCGGCTCGGCCGCCGACGACCTCGCCTTCAAAGAGAGCCACGTCTTCTGCGGCGGCGAGGCCTTCACCGACGGCGTCTCGCTCTGCCGCATCTCGTCGCAGCGCGTCCCCTTGGCCATGTCGTGTCGCCACGGGCACCTGCCGCTCAGCCCGGCGCTCACCATCACGCGCGCCGAGGGTCGCGTGCTGTTCGAGGTGGACGGGCGGACGGCGTGGGACGTGTGGCTCGAGCACACGCGCGAGCCGGCGCGGCGCGAGGGCATCGACGCCGCAGAGCTTGAGGGCATGACCGACACCGGCGCCTTCCTCATCCGCTACGAGCTCGGGCTCCTCACCGACGACGGCTACAAGGTGCGCGTGCCCTTGTGGAAGAACGAGGACGGCTCCCTCACCTTCGGCTGCAAGCTCTACGAGGGGGCGCGGTTTCGCATCATGGAGAGCTGGGAGGAGAAGCAGCTCGAGTCCGCGTCCCTCGCCGCCGAGAGCGCCGCGGCCGAGATCCCGCCGAGCGAGCGCGCGGGGGCGCTCGTGTTCGACTGCGTCTGTCGCGACATCATCCTCGGCGCGCGCTTCGAGGAGAGCGTCTCGGGCCTTCGCATAAAGCTCGGCGACATCCCGATGATCGGCTTTGAGACCTATGGAGAGATCTGTACGCGCGGCGAGGTGAGCGGCTATCACAACACCTCGACCGTCGTGGCGGTGCTCCCGTCGTGAAGGGCATAAGAGACCAGATGAAGACGCCCGTGCGCTTGCAGCTCCTCATCTCCATCCACGAGAACGTCCGCCGCCCGCCCGAGGAGCTCGACCGCGTGTGGCACCAAGACTACGTCCCGTTCATCGTCAAGCTCGGCGAGCGGCGCCTGCGCGCGGCCATGCACATCACCGGGCACCTGCTCGACCACCTCGCCGAAGACCGCGAGAAGAACCTGTTCGAGCTTCGACGCCTCGCCCATGAGCGGCGCCTCGAGATGCTCGGCGGCCTGTTCTACGGCGGCATCCCGTCGCTCTTGCCCGAGCTCGACGTGCACGGCCACCTCCACATGATGAGCGAGTACTGGGAGTCCTTCCTCGGCCAGGCGCCGCGCGGCTTCTGGCTGCCCGAGCTCATCTGGAGCCCCGAGATCCCGCGCCTGCTCGCCGGGTCCGGGCAGCGCTACGGCTTCATCACGAGCGCCCAGATAGGCCACCACCAGGAGCCCACGCGGCCCCTCGTGGTGGTGGAGCGCGGCGAGCGCAGCCTGCCCGCCTTCGTGGTCGACTCCGAGCTCTCGGCCGCGCTCACCAACGGCGAGCTCGTCGGCTGGCTGACGCGGGTCGAGTCGCTCGCGCACATGCAGGGCGAGCTCGTCACCGTCTGGCTCGACGCCACGCGCTTGATCGAGGCCGACAAGGCCGAGCCCGGCGCGCTCGCGCGCTTCTTCGAGGCCTTCTCCTCGCTTACGACCGTGCTGCCTTGCGAGAGCTTCGACGCGACCATCGCGGCGCGGCCGGCGCGCCTCGCCCCCGACCCCTCGGTGGACTCGTGGCCGGGGTGCGCGGGCTACGAGCTCGGGGACTTCACCTTCCGCTCGGCCGCCGTGGACAACCTCGTGCGCCGCATGCTGCGCGCGAGCGGCAAGCTCGCCGACACCATCACTTATATGGAGGAGCAGGAGCGCGAGGCGGAGTGGGGCGACGTGCTCGCGAACGCGCAGCGCCTAGTGTTCGCGGCGCAGGCCCGCGACCCCTACGTGCAGGGCACAGACCCCGAGGGCGACGCCCTGCGCCAGGACGCCATGGCAAAGCTCATCCGCGCCGAGGAGCTCATCGACGGCCTCTTCCAAGAAGGCGGCGAGTGGCTCACCACCGAGGAGGCCGACGCCGACGGCGACCTCAACGACGAGGTGTTCGTGAGCAGCCGCCACCTCTCCGCGTGGGTCGTGCCCGCCGAGGGCGGGGCTATCCGCGCCCTCGACGACCGCCCGGGCGCCATCACCCTCGTGAGCCCGAGCGACGCGCGGCACGGCCTCGCCCACAGCATCCGCGACCTCGTGCTCGACGCCGCCTGCGGCCCGAGCGCGGTCTTCGGCGACAAGGCCGAGAGCCTCTTGCCCGACCCCGCGCCCTGGAAGGTGCTCAAAAACAGCATCGAGGAGGATGGCGACTGCGCCTACGAGCTCGCGCTTACGCTCGAGACCGAGCTTCGCGAGCCCGGAGGGAAGCTCGAGGTCGCAAAGCGCCTGCGCATCGCCATCGACGCGGCGGCGCTCTCGCTCGACTACGTCGTGCGGAGCCAAGACGCGCGCGGCGCGGTCTTCGCCATCACGTTCCCCCTCCACCTACCCTCTCCTCTCACCGCGGTGCTCGCCAACGGCGACCCGCTCGAGCAGGGCGCGCTCGAGCTCTGCGAGGTCGATGACCTGCGCTTCGAGTGCGAGGGAGGGGCGCTCGAGCTCTCCTTCGAGCCCGCCACCGAGCTGTGGTGCAAGACCCACGGGCAGCGCGTGCTCGTCGTGCCGATCCTGCCCGCGGACGGCGAGGCCCACACGCGGATCAACCTCGCCTGGCACACCCGCGGCAGCGCGGCGGCGCGCGGCGACCAGCCCGATGGAGGAGACACCGATGCCAGCTAGCCCACGGTCGTTCGATGTGGTGCGGTTTCTGCGGCGCGTCCGCGACGCGCAGGCGCTCGAGCACGAGGAGCTTACGGACTTCGTCACGGGGCTCATGAGCGGCCAGGTCACCGACTATCAGGTCTCGGCCTTCCTCATGGCGGTCTACCTGCGCGGCCTCGACCCCGCGACCACCGCCGCGCTCACGCTCGCGATGCGCGACGCGGGCGAGGTGCTCGACTTCGGCGAGATCGCGGGCCCCAAGGTGGACAAGCACTCCACGGGCGGGGTCGGCGACAAGATCTCGCTCGTGCTCGCGCCGCTCATCGCCTGCTGCGGCGCGCGCGTGCCCATGGTGTGCGGCCGCGGCCTCGGCCACACCGGCGGCACCCTGGACAAGCTCGAGGCCATCCCGGGCTTTGCCACGGAGCTTACGCCCGAGCGTTGCCGCGCGCTGCTCGACGAGCTCGGCGTCTTCTTCGCGAGCCAGGGCGCGCGCCTCGCCCCGGCCGACAAGAAGCTCTACGCGCTGCGGGACGTCACCGCCACGGTGGAGTCCATCCCGCTCATCACCGCCTCGATCCTCGCGAAGAAGCTCGCCGAGGGCCTAGACGCGCTCGTCATCGACCTCAAGGTCGGCCGCGGCGCCTTCATGAAGACCGAGGAAGAGGCGCGCGCGCTCGGCGCCTCGCTGCTCGACGTGGGCCAGCGCGCCGGCCTCACGATCACCGCCTTGCTCACCGACATGGACGCGCCGCTCGGCCTCACCGTCGGCAACGCGCTCGAGGTGCGCGAGGCCATCGCCATCCTGCGCGGCGCGGGGCCGGAGGACGTGACGGAGCTCACGCTCATGCTCGGCGTCGAGATGCTCCTCGCGGCGCGCGCCGAGACGAGCTTCGTCGCAGCGCGCACGCGCCTCTCACAG
>CAYXQW010000047.1:0-7597 GCA_964466695.1 uncultured Bdellovibrionales bacterium | reverse complement strand
GCGAGCGGCGAGGCCTTGGCGAAGTTTCAGGCGCTCGTCGCGGCGCAAGGCGGCGACCCGCGCGTCGTCGACGACCCCGACCTCCTGCCGAGGGCGCCGGTCAAGCTCCCGGTGCACGCCACGCGGAGCGGCTTCATCTTCGACATCGACGCCTTCGAGCTAGGCCTCCTCGCCGTCGAGCTCGGCGCCGGGCGCGCGCGCGCCGAGGACGCGGTGGACCCGGCCGTGGGCTTCGAGCTTCGCGCCACGCGCGGCGCGCGCGTCAAGGAAGGCGACGAGCTCGCCTTAGTGCACATGCGCGAGAGAGACGACACGGTGACCGCGCGCGCCGCCGCCGCCTTCATCATCGCCGACGACGCCTCCCCGCCGCGCTCGCACATCATCGCGCGCCTGCGCTGAGCGCCGGGGGCGAGAGACCAATATCACGGTGGCGAAATGCCACTCATCCACTCTCGCGCCATGCGCTCGCGACGACAGCCTTGCTCATCCCCGAGCGCACAAGCGCGGCGGAACAACTCGAGCCCTTCTTCATACCGTTCGTATCCCCACAACAGCCCGCCATGTTCCGTGCAGCTCGGCCCGTCACCGGCGCGACACCGCTCCTCTGTTTGCCGCCACCTTTCTTGCTGGCGCTCGGCGTTGGCGCGCACGTCGATGCCGCACTGCCGCATCAAGCCCAGCCGACACGCCTGGTCGCGATAGGACTGCTCTCGCGCCACGTCACGCGGCATCTCGCGTTCGAGCGTGAGCGCCGCGAGCTCACAGCTTTGGGCGCGCGAAGCCTCGCACAGGACACCCAAGGTCTCGAGGCCGAGGCGCTGATAGGCCCATGGTTGACCGTCTGTCATGAGGATCGCCCACTCTTCGCAGGCGTCCGCGGTCCGCGTGGGGTGCTCGTAGTCACAGCCGAGCGCCGCAAAAGAGAGCTCGGCGGGGAGGGAGGACAGAGAGAATGGCTTCTGCTCTTTGACCGGAGCCGCGGTACACGCGGCGAGCAAGCAGGCGAGAGCGATGCACCAAGAGAGCTGCATGGCTATGGGCAATCGCGCCGCTTGATGAGGGCGCCCACCCCCGCTTCATCATCGGGGGCGACTCCTCGCCAAACACGGACTTGATCGACCTGATAGGCCTGCTGCGTGTAGCTGCTCGGCATGTTGGTATCTACATTGCGGTAGATCTTGAAGGTGGTCGGATCGACCTCGAAAGTCATCTCGACCGTGCCGCTGACAGCGTTGTCGATGCCATAAAAACGAGTGACCTCGCCTGCCGTGTTCGTCTCGTAGCCATGCAGCACCATGAAGTGGTCGGTGATCTCACCGTGGTTACGCGGCGATGGCCCATGATCGGAGGTGTTGACGCCGACGAGCACCGGGTAACCCTCATCAAGGAGCTTTCTGGCATAGGCAACCGCATTCTGCGCGGAGTCTCGATCCACCAGCAAGTCTTCCTGGGCGACGAACCCGGCTGCCTCTGGAACCTGACCATAACAACGGGAGATGTTGGCCTGACCATACACCGCGGCGACACCAATCGCGCCGGTCGGGCCGGAAAGGCTGGCACTCGGAGATTGCGAGCGCGCGGCATTGATCGCGGCGTTATAAGCGTGGGAGTAGCAATTATCCGTAGACTGCTGAAAGCTGTGGAGCTTGATTTCAGCGATCTGTCGGCCTGACAGAAGCTTCTTGACCGCCTTACTTTGACCGGCCCCGACCCTGATTCCGGCATTGCGAGAGCCTCTGATCTCCGGGGCGGCACCCGGCGACGCGACCGCATCGCGACACACACGCCGAAGAGGAGGATCGGACAACAACCGATCCGGCGGCAGAGGGACCGGACCTCCGTTTGCTGGGCAAGGATCACTCGAGCACGAGGGAGAAACACCGGAGCTTACCGCCGCACCGCCGTTTCTATTGCTCACCGGAAATGACATCCAGGGCACTCTTCTCCATAGCTCTTTGCAACCCACGATCTATAGCATCGGCGGGCATCGGGAGCCAGACACCTAGCGTCAAGGAAGGCGACGAGCTCGCCTTAGTGCACATGCGCGAGAGAGACGACACGGTGACCGCGCGCGCCGCCGCCGCCTTCATCATCGCCGACGACGCCTCCCCGCCGCGCTCGCACATCATCGCGCGCCTGCGCTGAGCAAAAGGCTTTCGACGGCTCGTCGCATCTATGCTAGCTTGCTCTCGTGAAATCACACGAAGACCCCGCTATTCACCTCGTTCGTGCTGAAAGGGGCGGCCGCCAGAGGCGCTCACCCCCGGTGACACCCGCCGAGCGCATGGCGGCCGTATGGGAGCTGACCCTTCAATGTCTCGCATGGAGCAGCCACGATGAAGGTGAGCCAAGACTACGTCGATCTGTTTGCCGCGTTCAACGCCCATGAGGTCGAGTATCTCGTGGTAGGAGCGCACGCGCTGGCGGCCTACGGGCATATCCGGGCGACCAAAGACATCGACGTATGGGTCAGGCCCACCAGCGCCAACGCGAGGCGAGCGTATCGTGCGCTGGCGGACTTCGGCGCGCCGCTCTCGGATTTGACCGAGAGCGATCTGGCTCGCGAGGGCGTTGTCTTTCAGATCGGAGTGTCGCCGCTGCGCATCGATATCATCACGAGAATCGACGGCGTGAGCTTTGACGAGGCCTGGCCGGATCGCTTGACGACGAGCTTTGGTAACCAGCGTGTGTTTGTCCTGTCGCGTGCTCACCTCGTGCAAAACAAACGCGCCGCAGGACGCACGCAAGACCTCGCCGATCTCGAGCGACTCGAGTCCCCGGAAGAAGACTAGCGTCTTTTCGGGCATCGGGTCCCAGACACCCCGAAACTTGGGTCAGGGCAATAGAGCTCTCGGCTACTCCCGTATTGCCGCTCCCTGACGGTCGCGGTTCTTTGGGCCTCAACCTATTTGACAATATTCATAAAAGCCGGCACGAGCAGTCTGTCTGAACAAGGGTCACTCCTCCTCTAGCGACATGAAAACGCGCCTGCACTTTCGCTCTCCCAAAAACAAGCTCCGCGGCTTCTTCATCGCGCTTTGCGGGCTTTCGTATTTCGGGTGCCAGACGCCAAAGCAGCCATGGGTCGCGCCAGGCATGACCGGCATGCCGGTGAATTCTCCGCGCGCCTTCATGACTCTCGCCGACGGCAGCATTCACCTCGCGGCCGAGGGCGAGCCCTCGGGCCTTTATGTCAAAGGCGTCGTCGAGGCCGGGCGCTTCGTCCCCGAGGGAGAGATCTTGGGCGAAGGTCAGCTTGCAGCCGAGGGCGCGGCGGGGTGGCTCGAGCTGCTCGACGGCAACTTCTACAGCGAAGAGGCCGGGCGCGAGCCCATGCGCCCCTACGTGGAAGGCGCCATGGACATAGACGGCGTCTTTCGGCCGACCACGCGCCGCGTCGTTTACTAGATGTCCAAAAAACGGAGTAAAAAAGCCTCGTCGACCGCGGTCGTCCTCGCCGATATCCCCGAGCGCCAACGCCTGCGTGAGCTGCAGCGGCTGCTCGGAGAGCGGCGCGACAAGATCGCCGCGCTCGATCTCGAGATCGAGACCGAGCGCGAGCTGCTGCGGATCTTCGAAGCGAGCTTCCAGGCAGAGACACGCGGCCATCACGGCGAGCTCTGCCGCATCGAGCGGCTGGTGCAATACTACGAGCGCTGGGTGGATTTGTTGCAGGAGACGCCGTCCGCGCGCCTCCCGGCCGAGGCCAGGCGGATCGCTAGCTGTCGCCAGAAGGAAGTCGCGCGCTCCTCTGGCGCCGCTTCTGCGGCCAAGGACGAGAGCACGCCGGCTGCGAGCGCCGCGCGGAAGACCCCGAGCGCGCGGCTCAAGGCCGCCTACCACGCCCTCGCGCGGCGTTACCACCCCGACCTCGCCACGTGCGAAACCGACCGCGTGCAATACAGCGAGCTCATGGCGCGCATAAACGCGCTCTATCGTAGCGGCGACGTCGAGCGCCTCGAGGCCCTCGCCGAGCAGCAAAAAGGCGGCGACATCGACGCCCCCGACCTCGATGTGCAACAACAGCTCGACGTCTTGCAAGAGCGTCTTAAATGGTTCGACCTCGTGCTCGACAATCTACGAGAGGAGCGCCAAAGTCTCGAGCGCACGCCCACGTGCGAGCTTTTACGCAACGTGGAGCAAGCGACGGCGCTCGGCCGCGACCTCGTAAGCGAGATCAAAGACGAGCTGCGTCGCCGCATCGACAAGTCTTATGTACACGTGGCGCACGCCGCGCACATGTTGGAGTCGGAAGTGGATAGCTTCAACCGCAAGCTCTTGGCCAACACCGAGCTCACCTCGCGCCAGCGCGAGTCGCTCGAGCAACGCTTCGACCCCTTCGCCGACAAGCGCATCATCCGGCTCGGCCTCGACGAGCTGCGCGACCTCATGGTGCGCCCCGAGGCCCGCGCGCGCGCCACCGAGCTCGAGCCCCGCCTCATCGCCTCGCCCGCGATCTTGCGGCTCGTGCTGCTCACGCACATCGCCGAGCTCTCGCCCTTCGCTCTGCCCGGCCTCGAATCCTACGACGACATCGCGCTGCGCTTTATGACCCTCAGCGAGAAGGACGAGCGCCGCGTCGCGCTCGAGGAGGCGCTCGTGCTCGGCGACGACCTCGTGGAGTTCGGGGTGCGCAAACCGAACGAGCGGCTCGTGCGCGTGGGCCTCCGTTTCCATGACGACATCATGCGCGAAGCCGTGCCCATCTTGCTCAAGTCCCTGCCTATCCGCCGCGAGCTCAAGCGCGTCCTCGGCGTGCTCGGCCCGCACGAGCGCTGCGAGGGCTGCGCGCGCGACATCTTCGCCGTGCCGCTCTTTCGCACCCGCGGCCTCGATGATCTGCGCGCGCTCGTCTGCCCGCGCTGCGGGCATACGCTGCGGAGCTATTGGATGCCGAAGGGCAAGGACGTACAGGCTGTCCTCAACACGGCGTTTTTGGACTTCGGCCTCGTGACCGAGTGGTCGTTCCAGCTCGGCCGCGGCAGCTTCGGCACGCAGCTCTTACCCATGCAAGCCGAGTCCATGCGCGTCTTCGAGCTTCGCGACCGTATCCACCACGACCTCTTCGCGCGCTATGAGCTCGACCTCAAGGCCGAGGAGCTCATCCTCACCCGCGACGGGACACCCTTAAACGAGCAAGCGCTGCTCGCCGAGCTCGACGACCAGACGATCGTCTTGCGCCTTGAGGAAGACAGCGCGCTCCGTGAGAACGAGGCCTTCGAGCTCTTGTGTCACCGCGTGAAGAACCGCTTCCGCGCGAGCTGACATCGCGCGCGCCATGTTTTACGGACGAGGGCGGACCTCGTCGCGGATCAAGGCGAAGTACTTCGGGTCCTCCTCGGCGAAGATCTCATCGCCCTCGATCATGTGCGCCTTGAGCAAGTAGCGCTTCGCCTGCTCGGGCTCGCCGAGCTCGAGGTAGACCTCGCCCAAGCGCAGCGCCACGAAGGGGTTGCCGGCGCCCGAGCCCGAGCCGTGCGCGTCGAGGAGCGCGTCGCGCGCCTTCTCGTGCTCGCCCTGCTCGAAGTAGACATCGCCGAGCGAGGCCTGAAGCCACATGGCCGCCTCCCAGATCGGTCGGGGCTCGGGCAAGAGCTCGTAGGCGGCGTTGAAGGCGGCGATCGCGGCCGCGTGGTCGCCCCGCTCGAGCGCGTCGTTACCCTCCTCACTCAAGCGCTCGACCTCCTCGTAGGTAGCTTCGTCGAGCTCGGTCTCGTCGGTCGTCATGGTCTTCACTCCACGTAGCGGCGGTACTTGGGATCTTCCCCTCGAAAGCAGCGACCCTTGGAGATGCGGTTGGCCTCGCCAAACCACTTCTTGGCCGCGGCCTCGTCTCCCATCGCGGCGTAGATGGTGCCGAACACGAAGCGCGGCTGATCCTCGAACGGCTCCACCGTGCCCGAGGCGAACAGCTCCTCCATCACGCGCAGGGCCTCGGGAAAGCGCCCCGCGTCGCGCAGGATCTTGGCGAGGGTGTGCACGAAGCTCTGGCTCACGTCGAAGTCGTGCTTGGGCTCGGGCAGCTTCGCGAAGGCGCCGAGCGCCAACGCGACCGCGCCCTCATGCTCCCCGGCGGCGAGCTTAGCCCGCGCCTGCTTGTACATGGCGTCGATCTCGTCGCGTAACTCCACCTCGAGGTCTCGAACCATCACCAAGCTCCTCTCAAGGCACGAGCGGCGGTAGATAATTCTGCCCGAGCTTCGCGCCGAGACTACGGTTTATACTGTAATGTTCGAGGTAGTAATTGCTCGAATCGAGCATGAACTCCCTCACCTCCTTGGACTTCGCCCCATATTGACGGCCGACCTCTTTCCACCACGTCACCGCGTCCGTCTTGTGGGCCATGTCGGCGTCCTTGAGGGGGTACCATTTACCATTGGAGGCCTGAAACTCAAGCCCATCAGCCCCCTCGCGGAGCTTGCCCTCCTTCTTCATCCGCTCCATGACCTCTTTGCCGGTCTTGCTGTTCTTCGATGGCGTCTTGCCGAGGTACTTCTCGCGCAAGCTCGGCTTCTTCTTCGGGATGTGCCCGCCGTCGACGCCCTTCTTGGCCGCGCCCTTCGCCTTATTCTTCGCCGCCTTCTTCAGGCCGTCTTTCGTCTTGTCGAGCTTGGTCTTGAGCTTGGTGAGCTTGCGCGTGAGCGCGGCTATCTTCTTCGCCGCGCGCGTCCCCTTGATGGGCTTGGCGATAGCGTCGCCGGCGTAAGGCAGCCAGGAGAGGAGGCTCAGCCCGGCGCCGAGATAATCACCGCGCCGGAGCGCGAGCCCCGCGGCGATGGTGTCGCTCGCGGGTGTAGGATCGAAGATCCCCGCGATATCCGCCGCCGTCTCGGCTCCCTGCCAGGAAAGCTCGTCCTCTGCGAGACCCATCTCGGCCTCGAGCGCCTCCTGCTCACGCAGGTCCTCATCGTACTCGGAGTCGTCGAAGAGCTCGTCGTCGCCAGCGGCGGGGGGAGGCGGCGGGGGCTCGTAACCGCCGCCCATCTCGGCGCTCGGCGGCGGAGGCGAGAGGCCGGGGCGCCCGTACATGCCGTCGCCGAGATACATCCGCCCATCAGGCTGAAGCACCCCCACCTGATCGTTGCCGAGCAAGGGACCGCTCATGCCGGAGCCGCCCGCGCTCGGGAGCGTCGTCACCGACTCCTTGAAGGTGTAGTCAGAGGTCGTGGTGTTGAAGCTTCCCTCGGACACCGACACCGTGCGCGTACCGTCGAGGCCCTCGGTGATCGAGGCCTGCCGCACGTCGATGTCGCCCGTGGCGGGATCGATGACCGTCTGCGTGCGGGTCTCGGTGAGCGCCCCGGTCTCGGTGTTGCGCGTGATCTCGCGGCGCTCGACGGTGGTCTTGCCGTCCTCATCGGTGGTCACCTTCTCTTCTACGCTCTCGATCTGTTCGCCCGCGGGGGCGCCGCCCTGGCCGATGTAGACGATGCGACCCACTGTGTTGCCGGGCCCGTCGTCGCCGTTGCAGTTCATCTGCATGAGATCGCCGTGGCGGACGATGAACTGGCCTTTGGCGCGCACCGTGCCGCTCGAGGCCACGGGGCGACAGGTGCCGAGGTTGACCCCGGAGATGACGCCGCCGCCGGTGCCGGCA
>CAYXQW010000046.1:1982-11669 GCA_964466695.1 uncultured Bdellovibrionales bacterium | reverse complement strand
GTGTGGGCCAAACGGGGCACCGAGCGCGCGGGCAACGAGCTTCTGCTGCGCGTCTACGAGGTCGCGCTCGTGCTCTCTTGCCGCCCGCCGCCCGAGAGGGGGGACCAAGACGCGAGCCTGCCCTGGGCCGTCGTCGCCGGCTATGACGACGACGGCGAGGCCGCACGCTACGGCGGCCACCCCAACCACAAACCCTTCGGCGTGCTCGAGCCGCTCATCCGCAACTTCTCGTCTCCCGAAAGCCTCGTCCTCGACCCCTTCGGCGGCAGCGGATCGATCGGCGCCGCGGCGCTCGCGCTCGGGCGACGCGCCGCGGTGATCGAGCGCGAAGTCGCCTGGGCGAGCATCATCGACAAAAGGCTCGCCGCCTGTCGCGAAACTAGGGCCTCTGGCGCTATAAAAGACCCGCCATGTCGGTGACCCGCTTCCCAAGCCGCTTCGGCAAATACATCCTGCTCGACCGCATCAACTCCGGCGGCATGGCCGAGGTGTATCGCGCCAAGGTGACCGGCGTCGAGGGCTTCCAGCGCCTGGTGGCCATCAAGTGCATGCTGCCGCAGCTCGTCGAAGACGCGCAGTTCACCAACATGTTCATCGACGAGGCCAAGCTCGCCGCGCAGCTCACGCACCCGAACATCGTCCAGATCCACGAGCTCGGCCGCATCGGCGAGCGCCTCTACATCGCCATGGAGCTCGTGAGCGGCCACGACCTGCGCCACATCGTGCGCACCACGCAGCGGCTCGGCATGAGCCTGCCGCCGGCCTTCGCGCTCTATGTCATCGCCAAGGCCGCCGAGGCGCTCGACTTCGCCCACCGCAAGGCCAGCATGGACGGCTCCCCCCTAAACCTCGTCCACCGCGACGTGAGCCCGCAGAACATCCTCATCAGCTACGACGGCGACGTGAAGGTGGTGGACTTCGGCATCGCCAAGGCCTCGGCCCGAGCCACCGAGACCCAGGCCGGCACCATCAAGGGCAAGTTCTCCTACATGGCCCCCGAGCAAGTAACCGGCGATGAGGTCGACCGGCGCGCCGATATCTTCTCGCTCGGCGCGGTGCTCTACGAAGCCTTGAGCGGCCAGCGGTTGTTCTCCGGCGAGAGCGACATGTCGATCCTCGACAAGGTGGCCCGCGTCGACATCACCCCCGTCAAGGAGTTCGTCGCCGCAGGTCACCCGGAGCTCATGGGGCTCTTCAATAAGACCCTCGCGCGCGCGCCGGCCAACCGTTACGGCTACGCCTCCGAGCTCGCCGAGGACCTAGAGCCGCTGCTCATCGACAAGCAGCGCATCTTCAGCGCCAAGAGCGCCCGCGCCTTCATGCAGATGCTCTACGCGGACGACATCACGTTCCTCGCCGAGCGCATGCGCGATTACGCCAATATAACCGACGCCGACATCTCCACCCCCGCGGTCGACGACACGCCGCGCCACCGCCGTGAGAGCGGCAACGAGCAGGTGTTCGAGACCGACTTCGGGAGCGCGAGCCAAAAGAGCACGACCGCGGAGGACTTCGCGCCTCTCGCCAAGACCGAGCGCAACGATCTCTCGCCGCACGAGACCATGCAGTTCGCCGCCAGCGACACGGACACCGAGCTCTTCGAGCAGATCGACATCGATATCGCGGTCGGCACTCCCGTCCTCGCCCGGCACACGCGGGACAAGGGCGACGCCCTCCCCAAGAAGAGCCCTAGGGCGCGTCGTTGGCCGCGGGGTCTCATCCTCGCCGCCGCGATCGCCGCCACCGCGACGCTCATCATCGTGCTCGCTTTGCAAAAGACCGTCCCCGAAACCAAGCCCAACCCCCCGGTCACGATCATCGAGCCTGCACCCACGACCATCACCCCGCCAGCGCCGCAAGATCCAGAAGACCAGACAACCACGATCGATCCACCACCGACAGACGACGCCCCGGCGATCATCGCCGAGCCCCCGACGATCATCAACGCCCCCAGAGTCAAGGAGCCCCGCGTCGTCACGCGCCCTACCCCGAGACGACCACCACCGCCGCCACCTCCTCCTCCGGTGGACACGGGCCACGGTTACATCTCGGTCCTCGCGATCGGCCTCTCGGGCAAGGTCAACATAAACGGCGAGGACGTCGGCTTCACCCCACTGCTCGCGCAGCGCGTAAAGCTCGGCAAGAACGTCATCAAGGTGATCGACGTGCAGCCAGGTGGCGAAGAACGCCGCGAGGAGGTGGTCATCACCGCCGAGGACACGCGCAAGAGCCCTAAAAAAATCATCGTGCGCTTTTAAGCGCGCTCGCGCGAAAGGCCCGCGCGCCGAAGTCCCGGAGCGCCAAGAGGCGGGCGAGGAAGTGGCGATAGTCCTTGTATCTCCGCTGCGCGGAGCTTCTCTGCCGCACCTCGAAGTCATAAAACCTGCTGGTGGCGAAGCGCGCCGCGGCGAAGCAGCAGAGCTCGAACAGCCGCGCGCGCTCCTGCTTGCTCAACACCCGAAAGCTCTCATAGCCGCGGACCAAAGCGCCGATGCGCTCGGGAACGAGGCGATCCTTCAAGAAGCCCCAGTCGACGATGGCCACCGCGAGATCGTAGACGTACGGCCCGCTCGCCGCCATCTCGAAGTCGAGCACCCCGACCAGCCTGCCGCGCGAGAACCGCGCGTTGTCCACGAACAAGTCGCCGTGCACGATCCCCTCGGGGAGCCCCCGCTCGAACTCGTGGCGCCCGAGCTCGAGCGCCAAGGTGCGCACGTCTCGCACCTGATCGCGGCGCCTTATCCCCACCACCGAGCGCTCGAGCAGACGAACGACGCTCGGCGGGTCGAAGTGGTTACGCTTGCGGCGTCGAAACCCCGCCACCGCGAGGTGCATCCCGGCGAGGAATTGCCCGATCTGCATGGCGTGCTCGGGGCTCACCTCGAAGACACCCACCTCGCGGCCCGGGAGGTATTGGAAGACCGAGAGGTGCTGCCGCGACGAGATGGAGATGACCCGGCCGTGCTTGCCGGCGTTCATCATACGGGGCACCGGCAAGCCGTGATCGGCCAGGTAGAGCAAGAGGCTCTCCTCGAAGTGCGACTCGCTGCGCGCCCTGTCCTCCAAGATCCGCAAGACATAGCGCCCCCGCGTGGTGCAAAGAGCGTAGTTGGTGTTTATGGCCCCCCCCCGCACCCCTCGCGCCTCGATGAGCTCGCCGAGCTGAAACGGCCGCAGGTGCTGCCTTAGCGCCCGCTCGGAGAGGTGGGTGTAAACTGCCATCCATACAACTTTACCAAAAACCGGCCGCGCGGCCGCTCTCTCTTGCTATCTTCGCGAGGCTCGGGCAACAAGGCCGCGAACAATGAGGAGCTTCATGATGAAAACACAAAAGACCGGCGATGATATCGACTCCTACTGCGGCCATTGCCGCATGGAGCTAGCCCACGTCATAGTCTCCATGCTGCAAGGCAAGGTCGCCCGCGTGCAGTGCAAGACCTGCGGCAGCCTACACAACGCCCGCAAGACACAAGCGCCCTCGAGCCGAGGCTCCACCGCGAAAACACGCTCCACCAAAGGCCCGAGCCGCTCGAGCTACGACGAGCTTTTGGCGGGCCGCGACATCTCGCGCGCCAAGCGCTATCAGCCGAGCCAGACGTACGTGGAGGGCGACGTCATGAACCATCCTACCTTCGGCCTCGGCCTCGTCACGCGCGCGCTCGCAGACAGCAAGATAGAGGCCATCTTCCCCCAAGGGGGCAAGGTGCTCATCCACGGGCGCGCTTAGCGCTCGGGCGGCAAAACCTCGGATATCGCGCGCGCGGTCTTGGCTATCCGCTCAGGCGAGCCGAGGTAGAAATCGGCGTGCTGAAAGTCCGAGAAACAGACCGTGTCGGCCGCGATCGCCTCCTGGCTCGCCCTCGGCACCACGAGATCCTCACCGGCGCTGATGACCAAGAGCACGTCGCGGGCCGCGCGCGCGCGCACCTTCGGCAAGAGCTCGGCGTCGCGCTCGATATCTCGACAGGCCGGCACCAAAGGCGCGAGCAAGCTCGCCCAAGGTGTCCCGCCCACGGGCGAGGCGAGGAGCACCACGCCCAAAAGGCGCGGCAAGCTGCGCACCGCTCGCTTCGCCCGCATGGTGGTCAAAAGCGCGATGACCCCGCCGAGGCTATGACCGACCAGGGTGATCTCGCGCACCCCCTCGTGCACGGCCAAGCGCTCGAGATCACCGAGCAGCGTGCTTACCGAAAGCTCGACGGGCCCTGTGTTCGCGAGCAGACCGTAGAAGTAGGGGAAGGGCCGCGGCACGTGGACATCGTAGCCGAGCCGCGCGAGCTCGAGCCCGAGGCGATTGAGCGCGCTCGGCGGACAACACAAGCCCGGCACGAGCATGACCGCCGGCGCCCGGCGCGACGGATAACGCGCGGCCGGCGCCATGGACATGAGCGCCTGCGAAGCCATCGACCGCGCGAAGCGCGGCAGGCGCGCGGCCATGGTCGAAAGCGACGCGCCGAAGTTAGGCTCGGTCGAGCGATTCAATCGATCCCAAGAGGTAGCTAGCCGCGCCGTAAGCTCACGAACCAGGGGCACAGAACCGGCAGCGGCGCAATCAATGGACATACCCTGAGTTTATAGCCTCTAACGCATGGCGTCAAAGGAGCGTGCTCACGCAGCGCCTTTCACACCGAACATGCCGCGCAACAACGACGTGATGTCGTTCATGGCGAAGGGCTTCTCGATGATGCTGATCGCCCCCCGGCCCGTGGCTTGCAGTGGCCAGGCGCGGTCGGGGTAGGCTGAGACGAACACCACCGGCATCTCGGCATACTCGGGCACGCTGCGCATGCGCATGACGAGATCTATCCCCGTCTCGTTCGGTAGGTCGATATCCAAGAACAAGAGATCCGGGCGCTTGCCGAGCAAGCCCCAGGTGCTCGGGACGTTATCGGCCACATATACTGTGTGGCCCTCGGCCTCGGCGATGGTGCGGATCAGCTCCGCGATGGCCAGATCGTCGTCCATCACCACTATGGTCGCCATGATAAAATCACCTCCGCGCCACTTGCGCACATCCTCCACAAAGAGCGGCACGAACCAGGTGATCGTTCAGACATGGCTCCGCCGCGCCCCACCCATAAAGAAACATACGCGCACACGAGAGGTCTGGTTGATCGAACGGGCATCGCGAAAAATACGCAACCTTCGCCGCGAGCCTCCGATACTCAAAGTGTAAGTCACGCTGTCGCAAAATGAACGATACGATAGCCGTAAAGATTGAATAGATTAGAGCTGCAAGATAGCGAATAGGATAGGGATATGGCGCCTTGAGCCGCGAGCGTTTTTTAAAGACGCTCGCGGCGCCCGGGCGCCAGTTTCCTCGTTATCTCCCCATCGCACGAACCCACACCGAGAGCCCTTGCAGGTCGAGCTCGATATCGTTCTCGAAGAACTCCAAGAGCTCGCGCGCCGGCGCGTCCACCCCTTGCCGCTCAAGTGACGCGAGGAGCACCCGTGCTACGCCTTCGCGTAAGCTGGCGCCGTCCTCCCCGTGCTCCTTGGCGATCGCCAAAAGCTCGTCGATGGCGCGGTGGAGCTCTCGCGCCGCGGCCATAAGATCTCCCGAGATCATACCGTAGTGCGTGAGATAGATGCGTTCTGGGCGAAGGGCGATCATACGATCGATCGACGCATGCATGGCCAGAGGATCGAACTGCACAGGTGAAGTCGAGGGGAAGACCGCCGGGCCCGCGTCGCTGTCCCACTCGCGATAAGAGACCCCGAAGGTGTCGCCAGCGAAGATGCCGCGCGTCGCCTCGTCGTAGATCACGAGGTGATGGCGCGCGTGCCCCGGCGCGTCGTAGAGGCGGAGCGTGCGCTCGCCGAGCTCGACTACGAAGCCGTCGGGGGCCGAGGTGACGCGCGCGGACGCTGCCGGGATCACCTCACCGAAGATCCGCAAGAGCTCCGCCCGCCCATAGACCGCCTCGGCGCCGGCGATGAGGCGCGTAGGATCTATGAGGTGCCGCGCGCCCCGCGGGTGCGCCACGAGCCGCGCGCGCGGCAAGGCCGCGAGCAACACCCCCGCGCCGCCCGCGTGATCCAAGTGCACGTGCGTCACGATGAGCGCTGTGATGTCGTCGCGCGCGACCCCCGCCGCGTCTAGGGCGCGAAGGACGCGCGGCGCGGTCCTCGGCGTGCCCGCGTCGATGAGCGCCGCTCCGTCTCGCCCACGCACGAGATAACAGGCGGCACGCTGCGGCCGGCCGAAGCCCGTATCGATCAACTCCACCATGACGAACGCTCCTCGCGCACCATACGCATAATCGTTTGGTGCCCATCACGGAGTCAGCTACCCTTACCTACGTACGTCTACATCTGTAGCTCGAGGTGCCGCATGGCAAGACACCACACAGAGGTACTAGTCGCACTTTTGCTCATCGCCGCCGGCTGCTCGTCCAACACGCCGAGCATCTCCGAGGTGAGCTTCGCGCTACCTTTGACCGTGCGCGACGCCGAGTACCGCCGGCTTCGCCTCACGCAGCTCGGGCAGAGCCGCGACTACGAGATCGACGCGCACGGCCGGGTCGCGGCAGAGGTCGCCGCCGACGCGCCGCTGAGCATAGAGATCACCATCCTCGGCGTAGACCTCGATGGCCCCCTCCCCGCCGTGGCCCTCTACACCGATCGGCGCACCGTGACCCCGCGCGTGGGACCTATGACGCTCGACATCACCCTCGCGCGCGCCGCAGGGCAGGTGGGCAGCGTCGTGCCGGTCTACGAGGTCGACGGCGTGCGCCACGTCGTCGATGCCCGCGTGACCATCGTCGACGTGGCCACCGCCACCGTGTTCGCGAGCTGGCACCCGGGCGCCGACGAACCCTTCGAGCTCGCCTTGGGTCGCGCCTACGAGCTTTCCGTCGAGTCTTTGACCAACACCGATGAGGTGGCCGTCTTCCCGCTCACAGCCGAGAGCTTCGCCCCCGCGACCGAGCTCGTCCTCGCCTCCCCGGCGCCGCCGCGGACCGCGATCGCGCTCCCGGCTAGCGTGGGTATCAGCGTCGACCAGCTCGAAGGCGACCTGCGCCTCGCGCTCGAGTGCACGACCGATCGCACGTGCCCCGCCGCCGCGAGCTACACGCAGACGCTGCCGCTCGTCGACGGGCTCGAGTACACCTACGAGCTCGGGTGCCGCTATCGCAACGCCCCGAGCTTGTGCTTTTCGGTCACCGTCGAGGCGAGCTCTCGCGCGCCGAACCTCTCGCTTTCGGCGAGCCCGCCCTTCATCCCGACGGCGAGCACCACCATCACCGTCGAGCTTCGCGCCGACGAGCCCATCACGCCCGCGAGCGCGAGCCTGATGTTCGGCGACACGGAGCTTTGCGCGGCGCCGGTGGTCATCGACGAGGCGGCCGTAAGCTGTAGCTTCGACTCCGGCGCCTTGACCACGAGCCCCGCCGACCTGAACGCCACCGTGCGAAACCGCTTCGGCAACGCGGGCCACGCGAGCTTGCGCCTGCGCGACGACACCATTGGAGACGCGCTCATCACCGGGCTCGACACCTACCCCCGCGCGATAGGCGGGAGGAACAGCTTCTTGCTCGGCATGGAGCTCGCGGGGCTGAGCACCGAGTCCTGCCGCGCGCCCTCGATAAGCGGGCAATATTACCTGCTGAGCGCGCCCCCCGGCACCCCCTTGTCTTCCCCTGCCGAGCCCCTCGGCAGCTTCCCCACGGTGGACATAGACTTCACCGTCGAGCCGGACGGCTCGCCGTGGCGCGGCACCTTGTGGACGGCGATAAACAACGACAGCGGCGCGCTGCCCGGCGCCTACACGATGCGACTCGAGCTCGAATCGGGCTGCGGCAGCGACACGGCGGAGTTTAGCTTCACGGTCGCACCGCCCGCGCTGCGCTGGCTCACGGGAGGCTCGCGCCTCGTCTTTTCGGCGTGGTCTAGACCCGGCGGCTTCGCCATGCCGCTCGACCGGCCGGTGTTCTCGTACGCGAGCTCGAACCCCGCGGCAGTCGCGGCGACGGCGGCGGGCAACGCGCCCGCGCTCGCCATGGTCGCGCCGGGCACGGCCGTCGTCACCGCGCGCCTCGGGCCAGGCGACGCGCTCGGGAGCTCGGCCGAGCTCGAGGTGGTGCGCGGGCCCGCGCTCGCCTTCTTGCAAGCGAGCGACGCGGGCGGGGCCGTGGTGGCGCTCGCCAATCACCCGACGCTCACCACGTTCGCGGTGCCGCCCGTAATCGGCGTCCCCTCGCGCCTCTTGTGGGATCCCGGCACCGACGACCTGCTCGTCGTAGGCCCGTCGGGGATCGCCGAGGTCACCGCCGCGGGCGCGCCGGCCGGGCTCTTGGTGACGAGCTTGCCCGCCCAGATCCTCGACGCCGCGCTCATCCCCGCGCGCGCTGGCCTCGGCGCACGCGCGGCCGTGCTCATGGCGGGCGACCTGCTCGGCTTCGTCGAGCTTACGACCGGCGCCGTGACGACCCCTACCTCCCTGCTCACGGACGGCTGCCCGTCCTCCTTCGACGCGCTCGCCTACCGCGCCCTCGACGACGTGCTCATGATCACGAGCGAGGACTGCACGCTCTCGCGCCGCGCTCCGGCGAGCGCCGCGCCCGTGACCACGGTGACCGGGCTTGGCCAACCCATGGCGCCCGCCTTCACCGAGCTTCACGCAGACCCCATGTCCGGCTACCTCGTAGGGCTCGGGGCTGAGGCGGCCTACGCCCGCGCGACGGACAGCTCGGGCATCCAGACACCCGCGCTGCTGCCCATCACAGGCGCCCTCGAGTTCCCTCCCGACGCGCTCGCCCTCGACCAGGCGCGCGGCACCCCCCTCGCGGCCGCGTGGGACGCCGAGCTGCAGCGCGGCCTCGTGATCTCTTTTGGCCGCCTGGTCGTAGCTACAAACCACACACTCCTCGAGCTCCCAGGGACACGCGTCAGCCGCCTCTTGCCCGACGCCACGAGCCGCGTGCTCTTTTTGACCACGCGCGACGCGACGCCGCGCCTGCTCGCCTTCGACCTCGACACCGGCGCTCCTTTGAGCTTGCCCGTATCCCCCCCGGCCTTCGCCGCCTCGCCGGTAAAAGACGCCGTGCTGATGGCGCCGCAGATCTTGTCCGTAGCCGAGAGCTCGACCACCCCCGGCGGGCTTGTCACCTTGCGCGGCACGGGCTTTGGCGCGCCCGAGGCCATGCAGCTCTATATCCAGGGCCTGCGCGCCGAGATCCTCGCGGCCACCCCCGCGGTCATCCTCGCGCGCGTGCCCGCGCCGCTTTCGGACCTGCCCTTCGGCACGAATCTGGTCTTCGGCCTGCGCACAAACGACCGCATGATCGAGGCCACGCCGCCTTGCGCGCTCATCACCGAGCCGCGCCTCTTCGCGCTCGACGGGCCGGTGCAGCTACCATGTAACAGCGGACCGTGCCCTGGCACGACGGGATACGAGATAAGAGTCTCAAGCTCACCGCGACAGACCTTCATCACTGCGACCGAATATGTCTACGACGCGGGCTTCGACTTCTCGTTTGCTCCCAGCACGTCGATCTATCTCCCGACCTTCGCCGCCGACGGCCTCCGCCTGCTCGCGCACTACGACGACCAGGGTGTGCCGCGAACCCAATCCTGGCAAGAGCTTCGCCCTGATCTCAGCGAGTCGCGCGATTTCAGTGTCACGCAACAAGACGCGGTCGTGGCCTTCGAGGAGCTCGCACGAGACCCGACCGGCCGCCT
>CAYXQW010000046.1:0-1972 GCA_964466695.1 uncultured Bdellovibrionales bacterium | reverse complement strand
GCTCGATCTTGCTCTTCTTCTCCGCCGACTACACGCCCGCGGCCACGCCCATCTCCCTCGCAAGAGACAGCCTCGCCGCGGGCTTCTCCGCCGACGGGGAGACCCTCGTGATCTTGGAGCAGGACAACTTCGCGCTCGGGATCGAGGCCTTCGACGTAACGGGCGCACCGCAAGCCTTGAGCGCCACGCTCGCGGCCGCTTGCCCCACCGCGCCGCCCTCCTTCGCCCTCCTGTCCGCCGAGGGCAGCCCTGACCAAGGCGGGCTCGCGGCGCTCGTCGCGAGCGATGGCGCGCTCGTCGCGGCAGAGATCACCCGCGCAGGATCGAGCGTGACCATGGCCTGCCACACCCGGCACGAGCTCCCAAACCCCGCCACGCTCGCGACGCGAAGCCCGAGCGGCCGGCTCGTCGCCGCCGCGGCCGCAAACCAGCTCTATCTCGTAGACCCGAGCAATCCTCGCGTGCGCGCGAGCGTCGATGTCGACCCCAACATGGACTCTTTGACCTATGCGCCCGAGCTGCCGGGGCTCGGCGCCGCCATCTACACATCCACCCTGTCGCCGATACTCCTCATCACATACGCGAGGTGAGACCATGACCCCTGTTTGCTTGCTCCTCGCTCTCGGCCTCGCGGCGCCCGCGGACGCCGACGCCCTGCTTGCCCGCGCCGAGCACGCGCTCGCGACGGCCGAGCTCATGACGGCGCGCCGCGCCTTGCAAGACGCGCTCGCCGCAGACCCGGACAACGTCGACGCCCTGTTCGCCGCGGGCATGCTCGCGCGCGAGGCTAAAGACCCCGAAGCCGTAACTTTGTTTACGCGCCTCTTGGCGCTCGACCCGGGCGCCGACGAAGCACGCTTGCAGCTCGCCTTGGCCCTGCACGAGGCGGGTGATACCGAGGGCGCAAAGAGGGTGCTCGATGAGGTGCTCGCGCGACACCCCGAGCTTTCCGAGGCCCTCGTCGTACAGGGTCTCATCGCCGCGCCGCCAAAACCCACGCGGCGCTGGCGCTTCGGCGCGCGGCTCGGGCTCGGCGCCGGCTACGACAGCAACCTCGCCATCGCCCCGAGCGACGAGCGCGCGGCGGGCCTCGGGCTCCTCGACGTGACCTTGCACGAGACCTACGACACCATGGCGCGGCCCTTCACGCTCATAGCCCACCTCGCGAGCACGCAGGCTTTGACCGACCGCCGCGAGGTCTCTCCCTACACCTCCTCGGTGCTCGGGCTCGGCGTGATCGGCAGGCATTACATAGACAACCTCGAGGCCGTGCTCGACGTCCGTTACGACGAGTTCTTCACCGACTCGTTCGACACCCACCGCGGGCGCAGCATCTCGCCGAGCCTCTACGGCGCCGTGCCGCTCGGGGAGCGCCATCGCCTGCGCCTCCTACTCGGCGCCGACGTAAGAAGGGTGGCCGGCGGACAGACCTCGCTCGACGGCACGACGCAGCTCGAGCCGAGCAGCACCGTCGCGCGCGCCGGGCTCCGCGCCACCGTGGCGCTCGGGCGCGCGGTGGCGAAGGCCGAGCTCATCGCGCGCCGCTCCTTCGCACAGAAAGACGGCGCCGAGGTGTCGTCTTTGACCTCGCGCGAGGTGGACTTCCTCGATCTCGGGGGGCGAGGCACAGCCGACCTTGCCATCACCGACGAGCTCTCTGGCTTCGCGCACGCGGGTCTTGTGCATAGGTCTTTTAGCGATGGCGAGCGCGAGGGCGAATTCACGCTCACGAGCGGCCTCGGCCTCGGCTTGGACCTCACCGCGGTGGAGCTCTTGGCCGAATATCTCTTCACTCTCCTCCATTCGCCCGACGAGCTCCACCGCGCGCGGCGCCACGGCGTCTTCGTCGGCCTTCGCACCCAAACGCCATAGGAAAAGCCCATGCTCACGCTCGCTCTTTGCTCCATGTTCTTGCAGGCGCCGGCTACGGCGGTCGCGGTCCCCGGGTGTGGAACGACCGCTCCGGCGAGGT
>CAYXQW010000045.1:0-11757 GCA_964466695.1 uncultured Bdellovibrionales bacterium | reverse complement strand
CCTCCAGGACAAAGACCTGCGCATCGACGTCTTCCGCTCGGGCGGCCCCGGCGGCCAGTCGGTCAACACCACCGACTCGGCGGTGCGCATCACGCACCTCCCGAGCGGCACGGTGGTCATCTGTCAGGACGAGAAGAGCCAGATCAAGAACAAGGCCAAGGCCATGAAGATCTTACGCGCCCGCATCCTCGAGAAGAAGCGCGCCGAGCAAGACGCCAAGCTCGCCGCCGAGCGGCGCTCCATGGTCAAGAGCGGCGACAGGTCCGACAAGATCCGCACCTACAACTTCCCCCAAGACCGCCTCACCGATCACCGCATCGGCCTCACCGTCCACAACCTCGCGAGCGTCCTAAACGGCGAGGTCGAGCACGTCATCATCGCGCTGCGCACCCACTATCAGACCGAGGCCCTCAAGGCTGGCGGCATGGGCGAGTGAGCCAAGACACCTGGACCATCGGCGAGGTCCTGACCTTCTCCACCTCGCACTTCGCCAAGCGAGGCATCGACTCGCCGCGCCTCGACGCCGAGCTGCTCCTCGCCGCCACCCTCGGCAAAGACCGCGTCTACCTCTACACCCACTACGACCAACCCCTCTCTCATGGTGAGCGCGCCGCCTACCGCGCGCTCGTCCTGCGGCGCGCCAAGCGCGAGCCCGTCGCCTACATCCTCGGTGAGCGCGAGTTCTACGGCCTGCCCTTCACGGTGACGCCGGCGGTGCTCGTCCCGAGGCCGGAGACCGAGCACCTGATAGACGCCGTGCGTGACTTCCTCGCCACGCGTAACCTCGCAGCGCCGCGCCTCGCGGACGTGGGCACAGGCTCGGGCGCCATCGCCGTGGCTCTCGCCACGCACGCGCCTACGGCCTCGGTGGTAGCCACCGACATCTCGCTCGAAGCGCTAGCCATAGCGCGCGTAAACGCCACCAGAAACGGCGTGGTCGCGAGGATCGACCTTCGCGCCGGCGACCTCCTTACGCCCATCACGAAAGACGAGCGCTTCGATGTGATCGCCGCGAACCTCCCCTACATCCCAGCGCGCGAGCGGCGAGACCTCATGGCCGAGGTGGCGAGCTTCGAGCCCGCGCTCGCGCTCTTTGGCGGCGAGGACGGCCTCGACCTCATCACCAGGCTCATCGAAGACGCCCCGCAATACCTCGCGCCCGCGGGCCTGCTCGCGCTCGAGCTCGGCGCCGGCCAGTGGCCGCGCGTCGAGGCCATGCTCCGCGCGCGCGAAGCCTTCGATAAGATCCGCGCCGCGGCCGACCTGCAAGGGCACCGCCGCGTGGCGCTAGCGCACCGCGCGTAGGAAATCTTTGAGCTCGTTGTCCTTGGCCAAAAGCTCGCACGGCACCTCGTAGATGCGCTGAAACGTCCCCACGCTCTTTGGCCGCGTCGCCGGCGGCGCCTCGCCCGGCCACACGGCCGCCGCGGCGTCGAGCGCGATGACCTCGGCCTGCCCGTAGACCTTGATGACCTTCAGCCGCTCCTTGCCGGGCTGGTACATGCCGGCGATATCGGCGCGGGCGAAGCAAGCATCGGCGTCGAGGTTTACGAGCAGCGCGCGATCACGCTCGAGCATGAGCTCGTACTTGCGCGCCCCGCCCTGACTCTTTTGCGCGACCAGGGTGGACTTGCCGGCCACCCCTGCGAGGCGCGCGCCGCTCTTTGGCCCGAGCGTGAGCGTGGCGTTGGTGCGCCCCTCGAGCGTTATCTCATAGCGCGCGCCGGTGCCGTTCCAGACGAAGATCTCGCCCCCGCCGTAGACGAACCGACCACACCCGGAAAGCACAAAGACCACGAAGGTAAACCAGAGAGTTCTCATGAGACCACCTCTTTAGCGATCGTCGTAGCAGCCGACCCGGGCGCGAGGGAAGAGGCCCTGGAGCCATTTTGCCCCAAGGAGCGTGTCGGCCGGGGACGCCGTTCCTGCCTTGCGACCGTGACTCTCTTGACGATACGGGAATACAGCAATACAGTTAACCGCATGAAAGCGACGATAGAGCTCCCAGATGCCTTGGTCATTGCCGCAAAAAAGCGAGCGGCAGAGCTGCGGCGCCCCCTTCGAGCTCTCGTCGAACGTGGTCTGCGTGCGGAGCTTGGTCGGACGCAAAAAAAAGCTGCCTCCCAAGATAGGAGATCCATCCGTCTCAAGTGGGTCACCGTGGACGGAGGCCTGCCCGGTGGTGTCGATGTCGGCGATCGTGAAGCCATGCACGAGTGGATCCGGCGTCAGAGATGATCGCGATCGATACCAACCTTCTAGTGTATGCCCATCGCGCGGCTGTGCCTGCGCATCGCGCGGCTCAAGCGTGCATTGAAGAGGCGTGCAACGGCCCCTCAGGATGGGGCATTGCGGCACCTTGTGTCGCTGAGTTCTACAGCATCGTGACCCATAAAGACTCCTCGGGACGCCCGTCTTCACCCGATGAAGCGATGGCGTTCTTGCGCATGTTGGTCGTCGAAGGGGAGATGGCTGTTTGGATGCCCCAAGACAGTTTCGGCACGAGGTTGCTGCAAACGGCGGTAGACTTGAACGTGTCGGGGCCACGCATCTTCGACCTACAAATCGCCCTGTGCGCCATGGACGGCGGCGCGACCGAATTGTGGACGCATGATCGACATTTCACCAAGGTTCCGGGATTGCGGCTGCACGACCCTCTGGCGGCCCTGATCTCTCCATAGATCATCCCCGGCGGCTCTTGAGCCAAAGCGCCCCCGCGAGCATGAAGAACACGGGCACGACGAGCATGGCCTCGCCAAGCGAGGTCGCGTCGGCGAGCTTGCCGATGAGCGGCGGCGAGATGGCGTCGCCCAAGACGTGGATGACCAAGATCGCGGTGGCCGAGGCCGTGGCCCGCACCCCGGGCCGCACGACCCCGACGATGAGGGCGTTTACCGGGCCGGTGTTGGCGAACAAGAAGAGCTCCCCGAGGCCGAGCAAGATCCAGAAGGCCGTGATGTCCGGGGCCAACAGCGACAAGAGCGCGAGCACGGAGCCTACGAGCATGGCCCCGACGCTCAACCAGGCGTAGCCGTTTGCTGAGCGGCTCTGGAGCTTGTCGCCGAGCGCGCCGCCTACGAGCGTGCCGATGATGCCGGCGACCACGGTGATGCCCCCGAAGATCAACATGCCCTGCTCGGCCGAGCACCCGCGCTCGTCGCGCACGTAAGAGGGCATCCAGTTGGCGAGCCCGCCGATCGCGAAGGTGTAGGCGGCGTAGCCGAGCACGGTCCACACGTAGACGCGGTTTTTGACAAGCTCGCGATAGGCGTCGGCCAGGGGCACGCGCCCCCGCGTGGCCGCGTCGTCGAAGTGACCGCGCACGGGCTCTCGCAGGCGCCACAAAAAGAGCGCGAGCAGAAGGCCCGGCAAACCCACGAGCAAGAACGTGGCGCGCCAGCCGAGCCGCGTGCCGCCCACGCCGCCCAGGATGTAACCGAGGGCGCTGCCTACGGGGATGGCGAGGAAGAAGATGGCCATGGCGCGGCCGCGGTGGCGCGGCGGTACGTAGTCCGCGAGCATGGCCGGGGCGATGGTGCCGTAGGCGGCCTCGCCGATGCCCACCGCCGCGCGCGCGACAAACAGCGCGGCGAAGCTTCGCGCGAGGCCCGCGAGCCCGGTGGCGAAGGACCACAGGCCGACGCCGAGGGAGAGCCAGCGCGTGCGCACCCCGCGATCGCCGACGAAGCCGAACAGAGGGCTCGCGAGCGCGTAGACCAAGATGAACGCGGTCGCGAGCAGGCCCGCCTGAAAGTGCGAGAGGCCAAGCTCGAGCTCGATGTCGGGCAAGAGCGCGGCGAGGATGAAGCGATCGATGTAGTTGAAGAGGTTTACGAGCGTGAGGACGAGCACGCCGAAGACGGCGCCCTTGGCGAGGGGAGGGCTTCGGGGGGAGGGATCTGGGCTCGGCATCATGACACCACGCGCGCGTATAGCACGGTCGGTCCGGGCGCGCTTTGGCGATCGCCATTTTCGATTCCGATGTGTAGCTGAGTGTGCGATAGACCAGACCCATGTTGCTGCGGCTACGGGTAAAAAACTTCAAGAACCTTCGTGACGTAGACGTTCGCTTCGGCCCTCTGACATGTTTTGTCGGGAGCAACGGTGTCGGCAAATCGAATATGTTCGATGCGATCCAACTGCTGCGTGCGCTCGCCGACACCGATATCCAGTCGGCGGCTCAACAGGTGCGAAGTCCGCACGCCGGAAGCTTCGGCCCCCTAGATCTGTTCTTCAACGCCGACCCCTCGAACACCATGTCGTTCTCTGTCGACATGTCGGTCCCAGAAGAAGTCATCGACGACTTCGGCCGCCCAACCAAACCGGCGGTCACGCTGCTGCGCTATGAGCTCGAGCTCCGCTACCTTAAGGACGAATCGCGGCTTGAGCTCATCAAAGAGAGTCTTTTGGGGCTCAAGCAGTCCGAAGCCAAGGACGCGCTTGGGTTCCCACACAGCAAGAGCTTTCGCGAGTCAGTGGTCAAAGGCTCGCGACGCGCTGGGCCCCTTATCTCCACCACGAGCGATGCCAACGGCATACGTCTCATGCTGCATCAAGACGGTGGAAGTCGTGGACGCGCCGTGCCCGCCGGAAGATCGCCTCGCACGGTGGTCGGCGGCACCAACGCCGCCGAGTATCCGACGGTGCTCGCCGCTCGTCGTGAGATGGCCTCTTGGCAGCTCTTGCAGCTCGAGCCCTATGTTATGCGCACCCCTGACCCGATTGGTGAGCCGGGTCATTTGGATGAGCGTGGGGGACACATCGCCGCGAGCTTGCATCGACTCGCCACAGAAGAGAGCACGCCTGGCTCCGTGTACGCCGAGGCCGCCAATCGCTTGGCTGCCTTGGTACCTGAGATCCGTCGCCTGCGTGTAGACAAAGACGAGCTACGGCAGCACCTTTCCATCCGGGCTGTCATGAAAGGCTGCGAACAAGAGCTCGGGCCGCGCTCGTTATCCGATGGAACGCTGCGCTATCTCGCCTTGGTGACCATGCTGCTCGATCCTTCGCGCGGGGGCGTGCTCTGCATGGAAGAACCCGAGAATGGCATGCATCCGAGCCGCATGCGCGACATGGTCGGATTGCTGCGAGACTTCGTCGTGCAACCCAACGAAGCGGTGGGCGACGGAAACCCCGCGCGACAGGTCGTGCTCAACACTCACTCCCCCGACGTCGTCCGACAGATGGAACCAGCGGAGGTCCTCTTCGTGGATGCCCTCGAGAGTCCAGACGGGCGGGTCGCGAGCATTGCCTGTGTCGCGGTGCAAAAACAGTGGCGGGACAAGGCACTGTCCGTGCCGCCTACGCTACTCACGGACTTCATCGGTGGCGCCCCCATTGGCGAACAGATGCAACAACTGAAGCTCCCGTTCGTCTTCGGAACCGCGGGATGAGCCGCGAAATTCGATCGGTTCTTTGCGCCGATGGCGAAAGTGACAAGGCGCTCCTGCCCATCCTTGTTTGGGCCATAAGACAGGCGTTGCCTGAAGCGAGCGTGGCGAGGCCTAAGTTTCTCGTCACAAAAGGCATCGACGCGACCATTAGCACTGCACGCCAATACGAGCCCGACATCGTTTTTGTGCATCGGGACGCGGAAAGAGAGACCTACCAAGCGCGGTGCAAAGAGATCCCGCAGTCGAAAGATGTCGTCCCGGTCGTGCCGGTGCGCATGACAGAGGCCTGGCTGCTCATTGATAAAGGCGCCTTGCGCAGAGCCGCGAACAACCCCAAAGGTTCGGTGACGCTCGACTTTCCTCCGCTGAGCCAACTTGAGAAGCTGCCCGATCCGAAAGATAGGCTCTTTACGCTGTTGAAAGAGGCGTCCGGGCTCCATGGTCGACGTCGCCATCGCTTCAACGAGCATGACGCAAGGCAACGCCTCGCCGAGTCGATTGATGACTTCGCGCCGTTGCTCAAGCTCTCGGCTTTTCAGGCCTTCTTCGAGAAACTACGAGCGGCGTTCTCTGCGAGCACGTAGGGCTCGTTTTGGCTGCCGTCACTCGATCTCGATCCGCCCTTCGCGCACCGTCATCCGCGCGCCCGAGACCTCTAGATCGAGGATGTCGGTCACCGCCGGGGACTCCAGCTTGGCGACGTCGACGACCACGAGCTGACCCTTCGTCATCAGGAGCGCGAGCCCGCGCGCGGCCTCGACCTGCGTGATGCCCGCGAGCTTCATGCTCGAAGAGAGCACGCCTGTGAGCGCGTCTTCCTTTGCCGAAAGCGCGACGCACGAGAGCCCGAGCTCGGTCGCGACGTAGAGGCGGTCATCGCGCCACGCGACGTCCACCACGCGATCGGGCAGCGCCACCGTGTGCGTAAGGCGCGGCTTTGCGGGCACCGCGAGCGAATAGAACGCGACGGTGCGCCCCGCGGCGACGATGAGCTGCGGGCTCGCCGCAAGACCGCGCACGACCAGGAGCTCGACGAGCGGCTGCTCGAGCGCGAGCTCGGCTGAGACGAACGGCTGCGCAGGCGAGCTTGCGTCGAGCACGGCCACCTTGTCCTCGAGGCCCACGAGCACGCGCGCGTCGTGAGCTATGAGCTTCGTCACGTCCTGGCCCTTGTAGAACGAGGCCGTGACCTGGCTCCCGCCGAGCTTGCGCTCGAGGATGTCGAGGCCGTTCTCCGTCTCGACGACGGCGGAGTCCGTGTTGATGATCACCTCGCGGTCGGGCGCGATGATCCCGAGGCCGGGGTCCCACTCCTTGTAGGGTTCTTGGGCGTTGATGAGCGGGCAGCCCCACTCGTCGACGCCGACCTGGTCGGGGCACACGTCGCAGGCGTCGCCCTGCGGGTCGCTCGGGAACACGAGCTCGCACCGGATCTCGCCGGTCGTAAGGGACATCTCGCACTCGGTGACCATGCGGCCGTCGCCGTTTTCTTGCCCGGGGTTCCACACGTACGGACAGTTGTCCTGTCCGTTGGGGACGCCGTCCGCGTCGAAGTCGCACGCGCCCACCGACGCGAAGACGCGCTCGATGCGGTCGCAGTGCTCGGGCTCGAGGTCGGAGCCGTCGATCGAGGTCAGCCGCTCGCACGACTGCACCATCCCCTCGCAGAGATCGCTCCAATCCCGCTCCCATTGCCCTGGCCGCGCGCCCTCTTCCACCCAACGACGCTCGAGCGCGTTGCCCGGCTCGAATTCGCTCACGAACGGCTCCCCCAGACCGAACATCGCCGGGACAAAGACGTCCTCGAGCCTGTCCGCGCCGATCCCCTCGACGTAGACGCCGTTGTTCTCCACGGGGAGCTCTGAGGCGAGCAGGTAGCCGACGTGCCCGAGCAGGTTGCCCCAGTTGTGGCACTCGTAGAGGGTGCGGTCGACTGGCGCCTCGCCGCCGGCGAAGGCGTGCGGGAGGCCTGCGGGACAATCGACGATGACCCCCTCGAGGTTATAACACTCGTGCCCGTCGCGCCCGTCGGCGCGGTACGCCGCAACGTCGTAGACGTGGAGGTCCTCGTTGTAGGCGATGTGGTGCGGGCACGGGAAGAAGTGCTTGAGGGCCGTGATGCAGACGCCGTGGCGCACGGGATCGTAGGGCGTCGACGAGGGGAACTCGCTGTCGGGGTTCAGCCAGCGCTCCGCGTCGTAACACTCCCCCAAGGTCACGTGGTCAGGGCTCGGCGCGACGAGCATCCTGGCTGGATCCCAGGCCCAGCACTCCTGCGATGAGGGCTCTGTCACGAGGTCGCGGATAGGGAAGCCGAACTCGACGGCCATGCCGGTGCCCATGAGCCAGTCGCCTTGGCCGAAGTATCTGCGAGTGATGAGCTCGGCCTGGATGTCGCCCATCCCCTCGTGAATCGCGGACGAGGCTGTGAGATCGTCGGCCGGATACGGGAGATCCTTCGCGTTGAGCAGGTAGTGCGTCATCTCGTGGACGATGCCGTCGGGCACCGAAAGCTCGCGATGAAACACCATGAGGCCGCTGCCGCCGTAGGCGCCGGCGTTCAAGTTCAACCTGCTCGCGTAGACGAGGTGTGGCACGAAGGCCTCGTCGGTGCTGTTGACGCCGTCGTGGCCGTAGCGCCGCAAGAAGCGATGGTACGCATGCGGCGTGTCGATGAGCGAGCGGCGATGCGTGGGCAGCGCGTAAAACCAGCTCGCGTCGTAGGGGGCGTGGTACTCGTCGAAGGAGCTCCAGCGCGCGTTGCTCGGGTCGCTCGAGACGTTGGCGTAGGCGAGCTCCCAAAAGTCGGAGTTCTCCGTGCCGTGGCCGTCGGACACCTGCACGCGGCGCCCGTATGAGCGGACGTAGTTGGAGAACCTGAGCACCTCGCCGGACGCGGCGTCGACGTGGAACAAGTAGGTGCGCTCGCCGCTTTTCGCCACGACGCGGTGGCACACGACGGCGCGCTCGCCAAGCGCGCTCTTGTCGGGGCGAGGCGCGATGACGAGGTCGGTCTCGACGATCGTCGGCTTCGAGAACCTGACCCCCGCGACCGTCGTGGACGCGATGTGCGCCAGGGCCTGCTCGAGCTCGATGGCCTTCGCCAAGATCGCATCGATGTCCAGCGAGAGCCCCGGGACGGTGCGGTTGTCGATGCCGACGACGGTCACTCCTTGCTTGCCACGCACGAAGTGCACGAGCACCGCTCCCCCTTCGACGTAGAGCCCCGCTACGGACTGCAAGAAGAGCGCGGTCTCGAGCCCCCCCTCCACCCCGTAGAAGACGGGGCGCTCGAGCTGCGAGAGCGCCGCACGGTCGAAGAGCTCCGCGTAGCGCGAGAGCGCCCACGAGGCGATCCGAGAGCGGTCGACGCCGAGCCACACCGGGGCTTCGCGCGTGAACGAAGCGTATCGTGGCTGCCGCGTCTCGACGTCCAAGACGAGGCTCACGCGCGAGGTCGAGTCGTGGCGAAGGGCCGCGAGCCCCTGGCGCGAGGAGGCCGCGAGGGCTGCCTCTTCGGCCATGACGACGGTCTGGGTGTTTGCAGCGCTCCCTATCAAGCAAGCAATGGCGATGGATGACAGCAGCATGGGGCCTCCGAGCTCGATCCCCCCGCGAGGTGTCGAAGATCCCACGCCAAGAACAGAGGTGCTTGATGAGGAGCTGAAATTTCTCTGAAAACACCAACAGAACCGTGACCGTGAGGGAGCGGCCAAGGCTACCCTTCGAGACGGGCTCCTAGGGAGCCCTCCTCAGGGACGCGGGGAGGAGGGGCGCGATCACATCATCAAAGCTCGCTCGCTGCATAGGAGATCCTCCCGAGCGGCGCGATGAGCGCCTCGACGTCCGCGGGCGAGAGGCCGAGCGCGCCGCCGCCGTCGAGCAGGGCGTCGGCGAGGGCGCGCTTGCGGTGCTGCATGGCGAGGATGCGCTCCTCGACGCTGCCTTTAACGATGAGGTTGTAGACGAAGACGGGGCGCTGCTGCCCGATGCGGTAGGCGCGGTCGCTCGCCTGGGCGTGCGCGGCGGGGTTCCACCAGGGGTCGTAGTGGATCACGGTGTCGGCGGCGGTGAGGGTGAGGCCCGTGCCGCCGGCCTTGAGGCTGATGAGGAAGACCGGCGCGTCGTGCCTTTGAAAGGAGTCCACCTGGCGCTGGCGGTTGGAGGTGGCGCCGGTGAGGACGGCGTGCGGGATCTGGCGCTCGTAAAGTCCCTTGGCGATCAGGGCGAGCATGCTCGTAAATTGCGAGAAGACGAGCACGCGATGGCCCCTCTCGATCTGGGGCAGAAGCAGCGAGAAGAGCGTGTGGTACTTCACCGAGGTGCGCACGGCCTGCGCGGCCTCGAGCTTGAGCAGCCGCGGGTCGCAACACACCTGCCGGAGCTTCATGAGCGCGTCGAGGACGGCGATGGTCGAGCCCTCGAGGCCGCGGGCGCTGATCGCCTCCTGGACTTGCTGGTGCACGGCGAGGCGGATGGTCTCGTAGAGATCGCGCTGGTCGCCCACGAGCTCTACGGGCCACATGATCTCGGTCTTCGGCGGGAGGTCGCGCGCCACCTCCTCCTTCTTGCGGCGCAAGATGAACGGCGCGACGCGGCGCGCGAGCGCGGACGCGAGCTCGGGGGCGCCCATCCTCTCGATGGGGATCGCGAACGCCTCGCGGAAGGAGGCGGCGTCGCCGAGGAGACCCTCGGCCACGGTGTCGAACAGGGACCAGAGCTCGCCGAGGTGGTTCTCCATGGGCGTAACGGTGAGACACAGGCGGCGCTTCGCCGAGAGACTCCTCACGGCCTGATGAATGCGGCTGTGCCGGTTCTTGATGGTCTGCGCCTCGTCGAGCACGACGAGGCTATACGCGATCCTCGCCGCCGCCGCCTCGTCGCGGAGCAAGACCGGATAGGTCGTGAGCACGACCTCGGCGCGCGCGGCCTTCTGCCACAACGCCTCGCGGCGCGGCCCGCGCACGCTCTGCAAAACGAGGCTCGGGGCGAAGCGGCAAAGCTCGCGCTCCCAGGAGCAAAGGACGCTCGTCGGGACGACCACGAGCGCCGGCGCCAAGAGCCGCCCGCGCTCGCGCTCACCGAGCAGGTGGGCGATGACCTGGATGGTCTTACCGAGGCCCATGTCGTCGGCCAGGATGCCGCCGAGGCCTTGCTCGCCAAGATCCGTGAGCCACGCGAGGCCCTCTCGCTGGTAGGGTCTGAGCGAGGCCTGCAAGCCCGGCGGCGTAAAGGCGGGCTCGCGCCCGAGCGCGCCAAGCGCGCGCACCCGCCCGCGGGCGCTCGAAGAGCCCAGGAGCTTAGCGCCGCCTACGGCCTCCTCGAGGTGGGCGAGGCTCGCCGCCTGGAGGTCGCGCAACACAAGGCGCGCGACGGCCGCGTCGCCCGGGTGATAGAGCTCGAGCAACACGCACAGGATGTTGTGGAGGCGCTGCGGCTCGATGGCGAGGCAACGGTTGTGCCCGAGCCGCACGCCGACGTGGCGCAGCTTCGAGCTCGCCAGGGTCGTAAGCTCGAGGCCGTCTCTGGGGTGCGTGATCAAGTCGAGCAAGATCGGGAGGAGGTTTTGCCGCGCGCCGTCGATGTCGATCCCGAGCTCGAACCCGAGCCACCCCGGGGCGTCCTCTCCTACCTCGAGGTACCAGTCGGGCGCGGCCGCGACCGTCTGCCACGGATAATCGGGGGTGACCTCCACGCTCACGCCGCGCGCGCGCAAAGCGGGGATGGCGCGCGCCGAGAACGTGCAGAGCGCGTGCACGTCGGCGTCTTGATCGAGGATGTAGTCGGCGTCATCCGCCGCAACGACGCGCACGAGGCACCTCGCCTCGATGGCGCCGAAGCCCTCGAGCAAGCGCCTCGTCTCGAGCTCGAAGCCCACGTCACGCTCCACCGTGAAGACCCCCTCGGCGGTGGTGCAAAAGAACCGCGGCCGCGGGTCATTGGCCGCGATGCGCGTACCCCCGTAATCGAAGGAGAGCACGAGCGCGCCGGTCTCTACGTCGGCCGCAAAGGAGGCGGACAGGGTGGTCGGGAAGATGCGCACGCAAGGCTTCGCGGGCGAGATCACCGAGCTTCGCGCTCGAGGCCGAAGATCCTCCGCAAGAAGAAGTCGAGCACCGCGGGGGGGGCGAGGCGCGCGAGCAACGGCACGAGGAGCGCCCCACGTCCCGCGCGCAAAACCCGCGGCGCGCGCCGGCGCGTCGGCGGCGGCCGGTGTAGCGGGCCAACGTCCAGCCAGCGGTCGCGCCCAGCGTGCGCTTGCCCAGCGCGAACGTCGCCAGGCAGAGGAGCAGCGCGTAGGTCAGGTGGATCAACTTGGCGAACGTGCCGCTCCCCACCGATAGGCCCAGCGTGTACAGCATCT
>CAYXQW010000044.1:0-11864 GCA_964466695.1 uncultured Bdellovibrionales bacterium | reverse complement strand
GTCGCGGCCGACGTGCGCGTGCTCGGAGATGATGGGTGCATCACGAACATCGTCTTTATGGGCATGGGCGAGCCGCTCCTCAACTTCGCGGAGGTTGTGCGGGCGACGCGGCTCTTGCTCGACCGCGAGGGTATGGGCTTTGCGAGCCGGCGCGTCACGATCTCGACGAGCGGCGTCGTGCCGCGCCTCGCGGAGCTTGGCCGGGCGCTCACGACGCAGCTCGCCGTCTCGCTCAACGCCACCACGGACGAGACGCGCTCGCGGATCATGCCCATCAACAAGAAGTGGGGGCTTACGGCGTTGCTCGGCGCGCTGCGCGTCTATCCGCTCGCGCCGCGGCGGCGCATCACCATCGAGTACGTCATGCTCGCGGGTGTCAACGATACTCTCGAGGACGCGCGGCGCCTGCCCGCGTTGCTCGCCGGTATCCCTGTCAAGGTTAACCTCTTGCCGCTCAACCCTCATGAGCGCACCTCTTTTTTGCCGCCGTCGCCCGAGCGGGTGCGCGACTTTCAGGCCTTGCTCACGAAGGCCGGCATGAACGTGCTCATCCGCACGGCGCGGGGGTGCGACATCAACGCGGCGTGCGGCCTGCTCGGCGAAGCTGTGGAGCGCGGAGAGTGAGCCCTGTTGTGCTCCGCGAGCAGCTCCGCGCGGAGGGTCTCGCGCTCGGCTTTGCGCGCGTGGGTTTTACGAGCGCCGAGCCCTTCCCGCGCGCCAAGGCGGCGTTGCGAGAGAGCCTCGCGCAGGGTCACCTCGCCGAGCTGCGTTATCTGCACGACGCCGAGCTTCGCTCTGACCCTCGCGCGCTCTTGCCCTCTGCGCGGAGCATCATCTCCGTGGCCCTGGCTTACGCCGCGGGCGCCGAGCGCGGTGCGGTGGCGCGTTACGCGCGCGGCGCCGACTATCACCTCGTGGTGATGTCGAAGCTCGCAGAGCTTATCGCGCGGGTGCGCGCGCTCGCAGGAAAAGAGGTCGAGCTTCGTGCGTGCGTCGACGCGGCGCCGCTCTGCGAGCGCGATATCGCCGCCCGCGCCGGGGTGGGGTTCATCGGCAAATCGGGGATGCTCATCATCCCGGGGATGGGCTCCTACACGGTGCTCGGCGAGCTCATAACCTCTCTCGAGCTTACGCCCGATCCTCCGGCGAGGCCGCGCTGCGGTAGCTGTAGGCTCTGTGTGGAGGCTTGCCCCACGGGAGCTATCTCGCCTCGCGGAATCGATGCTCGTCGCTGCCTCGCTTATCTCACCATCGAGCACCGCGGCCTGATCTCGCCTGAGCTCGGCGCTCTTTTGGGCGGGCGGGTCTTCGGCTGCGATGTGTGCCAGGAGGTCTGTCCTTATAACGCCGGGCGGGGCGCCGTGCCCGTGGCGCCGGAGCTCTTGCCGCGCCCGGAGCTCGTCGCGCCGCGGCTCGAAGCCTGGCTTTCGATGGGCAGCGGCGAGTACCGGCGTCTCGTGCGAGGCTCGGCGCTAAGACGCGCGAGCCGCAACACCCTCGCGCGCAACGCCGCCGTGGCGCTCGGCAACAGCCAAGAACCGCACGCGCGCTTGGCGCTTTGCGCCGCCGTCGACACGCACAAGAGCGAGCTCGTCAAAGAGCAGGCGCGGCTTTCGCTAATCGCAAGCGCGCAGTAAGGCCTCCACCTGCTGGCGATCCGGCGGGTTGTCGCCGTAGCGCAGATACCGTCGATACGATTCGCACGCCTCTTTGCGTACGCCGAGCTTGGCGTACGCGATGCCGAGGTAGCGATAGGCGAGAGGGTGGGCCGGGTCGAGGTCGAGCACGCGACGACAAGCCTTGACCGACTCCACATACTCGCCGCGCTGGAAGGCGCGCGCGCAGCTTTGCAGGTGCTCGGTTATGAGCTCGCGCTTCTTGTCCGGCGCCGCGGCCTTGACGGGCGCGGTGCGCCGCGCGGCCTTGGCGGGCGCGCTCGTGGTCTCGGGGCGCGTGGGAGGGGTTATCTCCGCGGGCTCTTCTCCCTCGGCTTCGCGCAACACCGCCGTCGATGGGCGCTCGCGGAGATCATCGGCCTTGGCGGCCGGGGTCGCCGTGGCGCTCGCGGGGGCTGTGGCCTCGGGAGGGGGGGCGGCGTCATCGGCCGGCGAGCCTACGGCGATAGCGATGATGACGGTAAGCGAGGCGAGCACCGCCGCGCTCGCGAGGTAGAAGGGGCCGGGGCCGAGCGCCCGCTTGATATCCGCGAGCCATAAAGAGCCGCCGCGAGGACGCGGGGGCTCGGTGAGGGTCGGCCCGCCAACTTCGAGAGGGGCGAAGGTGACGTTGGCCGAGGCGGCTTCGTCGCTCGGGAGGTCGACTTGCGCGATCATCGAGTGCTCATTGGGCAGCGCGCGCAAGGCGCCTGACAAGATAAGGGCGAGGCCCATGATCTCGCCGTCGTCCACCGGGCAGGTGGCCACGAGCTGCGCGAGCGTGCAGCTCGTGTCTTGCAGGTGCAAGAGCATGTCCACCATGGCCTTCGGGGCCCCGAGGCGTTGCAGCAAGAGGACCTCGTCGGCGCTCGAGCAAAAGCTCCAGGTGCTCGTGTGGGCGAGGAGGGCGCGGGTCGTCGCCTGGCCGTAGGCGCGTACGCCGTCTTCGATCGCCTGCATCAAGGCCAGGCCGGAAGGATCTGGCGCCACCCAGCCATAGGCCGAAAAAGAGGTCTCGAGCTTCGCTGCGGCCAGCGATTGGGCCAAGATCCAGTTGTGATGCGTACGCAACGTGCGTCGCAGCTCCGCCTCCTGCATGAAGCCGAGCTGCAAGAGCGCCTCGCCGAACTGCACGGGCTTTGCGCACATGACGGCGTCGACCTTTGCGAGCTGCTCCTGGCTCAGGAGATCGAGCTTGAGCAGCCGCTGCCCGAGCCGCTCCGAGGGGACCTGCGAGCCGGCCGAGGTGGGGATACCGTCGGCGAAGGTCACCGTCCGCACCCGGTCGCCGTCGAGCAGCGTCAAACAGCCGCTGTGCCGCTCGCGCGCCATGCGCAAGAGCAGCGCGGGCGTCTCGAAGCGATGGAAGCTCCCTTCGATAGGGGCGGTGGCGAGCGAGTTTAGGTCGAGGGTCTTGATCATCGCGCGGTAAGCTCTCTCTCGATTCTATATGCTAAACCGACGTCGTGGCCAGCGCTAGCACGCCACGGTGAGTTCTCGGCTACTCCCGGATGGCCGCTCCCTGATGGCCGCGGTACTGACGAGAAAATCCGTACCGCGCGCGTCAGCAAGCGGCTCCCCCATAGATTCGCCTTGCGATGCTCATGAGAGCGTGGCAATGGAACCGAAGCATGCTCTACCTGGAAGGCTACATCCACCGTGACCGCTTGGCGGAGGTCATCTCGCGCTGGATGACCAACCAGGCGCAGCCGGGAGACGTCCAGTTCATCAAGCGCACCGTGAACTTCAACGCCTATATCGCGCGCGTCTGGGTCGATGATCTCATGCGCCGCGTCCTCGCGCCGCTCTTCGGTCAGGTGCGCTGTCACGTGGCGCACACCAAGGGTCAGGTCAAGGACTTCCTGGTCGATCACCCCACGTACACCTCGGCGCGCATCGAGGAGATGCGCAACAGCTATCGCAAGTTCCCCGAGGACTACTACCGCGAGACGCCGATCGAGGGCGCCTTCTACACGGCGGGAGGGGGCGGCGAGCCGCGCTTCGTGGGCGCGACCAGGATCAAGCAATACCGCCGCATCGCCGAGAAGGGCAGCCGGCGCATCGTCGACTTCATCTTGAAGCGCATCCGCCAGAACGCCGACGCGCTCGCCGAGGAGCGCGCCATTCGCCTCGGGGTCCCCAAGAGTCAGCTCGTCACCTCGCCCGAGCAGATGGTCGAGGAGTTTTTGCACGCCGAGCGCCGGGTCATCAAGAGCATCCGGCGCGGCACCATCCAGGAGGGTATGCCGCTCCTCTCTATCCCCGACGTCGTCGGCGCGAAGGTCATCGTCGAGGACGCCGACTATCCGCGCTTCTGTGATGTGCTCGCAAGCACGGGGGCGTGCGACATCACCGAGGTCCAGACCCATCGAGGGGCCTACAACGCCGTGAACCTGCGCGTCGATTATCGGCTGCCGCGGGGTATGCTCATGGCCACGCCGCCGAGCGGCGGATACTTGCGCGTGCTCACCTCGCGCGGCTTCGATCCTGCCACCTACCTCGAGGAGTATCGCGAGTTCATCGCCACGGGCGGGGAGCGGGTGACGGTGGAGATCATCGTCTCGAGCTTCGAGGAGTATCTCGAGAGCGAGCTCGGGCGCTCCATGCATGAGGAGCGCACGCTCTCGCAGCGCTCGCACCCCGAGTACAACGGCTTTTTGGCCACCAACATCCGTTACCTCATGGACTACATCTTGGGTGGCTTGTGCGTCGCGCCCGGTACGCCCGAGGTGGCCGACGTCCCGATCAAGCTCTGGGTGCGTTACATGCCCGACACCGTCGAGCATCTCATGCGCGGATTATATCTGCCGCGAGAGACGTTCTTTGAGAGCGTGGACGAGCCGCCGGTGGCCACTGCCGCGGAGCCTTTGCCGTTCATGCTCGGCGGGGTGCCGGCGGCGCTCGCGTAAAGCACTTTTCGTGCGGAGAGCTCGGGTAATGGCTATTTTCGGCAGAGGTTTGGCGGGGGTTGTCCTACTCTCGAGCTGCGCCGTGGGGCCCGACTATCACCCGGTGCAGCCGAGCGCGCCTCTGAGCTTCGGTCAGCTCGACAAGGGGGATGCGCCCGTGACGAACGACGGGGCGCCGCACGCTCTGTGGGTCTTCTGGCAAGACCTCGGGGATCCCTTGTTGCCGCAGTTCGTCGAGGAGGCGCTCGCCGCGAGCCCAAAGCTCCGCCTCGCGCAGGCACGGCTCCGCGAGGCGCGCGCGCGGCGGGCGATGGCGAGCGGGGCGCTCTACCCGAGCCTTACGGCCTCGGGCTCCGCTGGTCGTCGCGCCGGGCTCGGCGAAGGTGGCGCGCCCGCGCGTGATCAGTTCGCCGTGGGCTTCGACGCCTCTTGGGAGCTCGATGTGTTCGGCGGCGGTCGCCGCGCGGTCGAGGCCGCCGCGGCGGACTACGAGGCCTTTGAGGCGAGCCTCGAAGATACGCAAGTATCGCTCGTGGCCGAGGTGGCGCGCGGCTACTTCGAGGTCCGGCTTTTGCAGGTGCGCCTCGCGATCGCGAGGCGTAACCTCGAAAGTCAGACCGAGACATACGAGCTCGCGGCGCTCCGCGCGGGGGCCGGCCTCGCGAGCGAGCAAGACGTCGCGCAGGCGACGGCCATCCGTGAGCAGACGCGCGCCTATCTCCCGAGCCTCGAGGTGGGGCTCGTGGAGGCCGAGCATCGTCTGGACATCCTCCTCGGTCTCAACCCTGGGACCTCGCACGCGCGGCTTTCGTCAGCGCAAGACCTCCCGAAGATCCCGGCGGCGATCGCGGTAGGTATCCCGGCCGAGGCCTTGCGTAGGCGACCCGACGTACGCGCGGCCGAGCGGCGCCTCGCGGCCGCGACCGCGCGCGTGGGGGTGGCCACGGCGGCGTTGTACCCGTCTTTGCGGCTCTCGGGGACGCTCGGGCTCGAGGCGTTGAGCCTCGCGGGGCTCGGCGACGGTGCCTTCTACTCTCTCCTCGGCGGCCTGGTCGCGCCTATCTTCCAAGGTGGGCGGCTTCGGGCGCAGCTTTTGGCGCAGGACGCGGTGCGCGAGCAGGAGCTTATCGCCTACGAGCAGACGGTGCTCGCGGCGCTCGCCGAGGCCGAGAGCGCGCTCATAACTCTCGCGAGGAATCGTGAGCGCGAGGAGGCGCTCGCGCGCGCGACCGAGGCGGCGAAGAGCGCGGCGCTCTTCGCTACGCAGCGCTATGGCGCAGGGGTGATCGACTTCCAGTCGGTGCTCGACACCGAGCGCAACGTGCTCGCGCTCGAAGACAGCCTGGCGAGCGCCCGCGCCGACGGGGTCTTCGCGCTCATCCGCTTGTACAAGGCGCTCGGTGGCGGCTTCGGCCGCGATCTCGAGGAGACGGCTCGATGAAAGAGACCAAGCGCGAGGGCGAGGAGGAGGCGCTCGCCGCGCTCTTCGGCGGCGAGGCATCGCGCGGCGGTGCGCGGCGCAAGGCCCTGTGGGTTGCGGGGGGAGTCGCGCTCGCGGGGGCTTTGCTCTGGCTCGTTTTGCGCTCGGGTGGCCCTCCTGCCGGTCCGCGCTACGAGACCGCGAAGGTCACGAGAGGCGACCTCGTGGTGAAGGTCTCGGCCACGGGCAACTTGCAGCCTACCAACAACGTGGAGGTCGGCAGCGAGCTCTCGGGGATCGTGGCCCAAGTTCTGGTCGAGGAGAACGACGTGGTGAAGAAGGGCCAGGTGCTCGCGCGGCTCGACCTCTCCAAGCTCGAGGACGCCGTGAACATGGCGAAGGCGAGCGTGGCCGTGGCCGAGGCGCAGGTCTTACAGGCCGAGGCCACGGTGCGCGAGGCGCAAGGGAGATTGGCGCGGCTGCAGCAGCTCGCGACGCTCTCTTCGGGCAAGGCTGCGTCGCCGAGCGAGCTCGAGGCCGCCGCGGCTGATCGTGAGCGGGCCGAGGCCAACGCGGTGAGCGCGCGGGCGAACGTCTCGCAGGTGCGCGCCCGCCTGCGGTCCGACGAGACCAACCTCGGTAAGGCCAGCATCCGCTCGCCCATCGACGGCGTGGTGCTCGTGCGCTCGGTCGATCCTGGGCAGACGGTGGCCGCCACCTTGCAGGCGCCTGTGCTCTTCACTCTCTGCGAGGACCTCGCCAAGATGGAGCTCGAGGTCAGCGTCGACGAGGCCGATGTCGGCCAGGTGCGCGTCGGCCAGAAGGCGACGTTCAGCGTAGATGCTTGGCCTTCGCGCGAGTACACGGGGGTCATCACGCGTGTTGGTTTTGGGGCGCAGGTGAAGGACGGCGTCATCTCTTATCCCGCGGTCATCGCGGTCGCGAACGACGACCTCAGCTTGCGCCCGGGCATGACCGGCACGGCGGAGATCGTCACCGTGACGCGCGCGGGCGCGCTCCTCTTGCCCAACGCGGCGCTGCGCTTTTCACCCGAGCAGGTCGCGGCCTCTCCGCCCGCCAAGGGCGGGGGAGTCGTGGGCAAGCTGATGCCACGCCCGCCTTTTCGGCGGCAGAAAGGCAAGGTCGAGGGCGCCACGCAGCCTGCGCGGCCGCGCCTCTTCGTGCCGGACGGCAGCGGCATAAAGCCTATCGAGGTCGCGATCGGGGTGAGCGACGGTCAGCGCACCGAGCTTTTGGAGGGGCCTCTTCGCGCGGGCGATGAGGTGGTGGTCGGGGTCGCGAGCGCGCGGCCGTGAGCGCCGCTCCTCTTATCCGGCTCGCGGGCGTCACCAAGATCTACGGGAGTGGGACGGCGGCTTTCCGCGCGCTCGCCGGCGTCGATATTTCGATCGAAGAGGGCGAGCTCGTGGCCATCATGGGTCCGAGCGGCTCGGGCAAGTCCACTACCATGAACATCCTCGGCTGCCTCGACGTGCCCACCTCCGGCTCGTACGAGTTTCGCGGCGTGCGCGTCGAGCGGCTCGGGCGCGACCGGCGCGCGCTCTTGCGCCGCGGTCAGCTCGGGTTCGTCTTCCAGGGGTTCAACCTCCTCGCGCGGACGACCGCGCTCGAGAACGTAGAGCTGCCGCTCATCTACAGGCACGAGCCGCGGCGCGCGCGGCACGCGGCGGCGCGCGTGGCCCTCGCGCAGGTGGGGCTCTCTGGGTTCGAGCATCATGCGCCCTCCGAGCTCTCGGGTGGCCAGCAGCAGCGGGTGGCGATCGCGCGGGCGATCGTGACTCGGCCCAAGGTGTTGCTGTGCGACGAGCCGACCGGCAACCTCGACACGAGGACCAGCCAGGAGATCATGGCGCTCATCTCGGGCTTCAACCGCGAGCATGGCATCACCGTGCTCCTCGTCACGCACGAGCCCGACATCGCGGCGTACGCCCGGCGTGTCATCCACTTCAAGGATGGGCTCATCGCGAGCGACCATCGCAGAGAGGAGAAGGACTCGTGATCTGGAACACCTTCCTCCTCGCCATAAGGGCCATACGGCGTAACCTCATGCGCTCTTTCCTCACCGTCCTCGGGGTCGTCATCGGCATCGCGGCGGTCGTCACCCTCGTCACCCTCGGTAACGGCGCCACCCGCGCGGTCTCGGAGCAGATCACGTCCATGGGTAAGAATCAGCTCATCGTCGCGCTCGGGCAGCGCTTCGGTCCGGGCGCGCAGGCAGCTCCACGTTTCAAGATCGCTGACGTCGACGCCGTGCGCGCGCAGCTCGCCCTGGCGCAGGCGGTGGCGCCCATGGTCAACAAAGGGGTGACCGTGGTCCACCAGTCGAACAACTGGTCTACCGTGGCTTACGGCAGCACCTTTGACTACTTCGTCGCGGGCAACTGGCAAATCGCCGCGGGCCGCGTCTTCGGCGAGACCGAGGAGCGCGCGGGCCGGGCCGTCTGCGTGATCGGCGAGACGGTGCGTGCGCGGCTCTTTGGCAACCAGATCCCCGTGGGGAGCGTCATCCGCGTCGCGGGCTTCGCCTGCGAGGTCATAGGTTTGCTCGCGTCGAAGGGGCAGGCGGCGATGGGTCAGGATCAAGACGACGTCGTGATCATGCCGCTCGCCACCGCGCAGCGCCGACTCATGGGGCACCAGGAGATCAACAGGTTTGTGGTCTCGGTTCGTGACGGCGCCTCGATCGACGCCGTCAAGGCGCAGCTTACGACGCTCTTACGCGAGCGGCGTAGGCTCGCTGACGGCGAGGAGGACGACTTTCGCGTCATGGACATGCGCCAGCTCGCCGAGACCTTCACCAGCACCACCCGCGTCCTCACCATGCTGCTCGGTGCGGTGGCGGCGGTGAGCCTGCTCGTCGGCGGCATCGGCATCATGAACATCATGCTGGTGTCGGTGACCGAGCGGACGCGGGAGATAGGGATCCGCCTCGCCATCGGCGCGCTCGAGCGCGAGGTGCTCTTGCAGTTCCTCATCGAGGCGGTGGTGCTCTCCTGCCTCGGGGGTGTCATAGGCATCGCGCTCGCGACCGCGGCCTCGATCGGGCTCTCGCGCTTGATGGAGCTCCCTTACGTCTTCGATCTTGGCATCAACCTCCTCGCGTTTCTCTTCTCCGCCGCCATCGGCATAATCTTCGGCTACTTCCCCGCGCGCCGCGCCGCGCGCCTCGATCCCATCGACGCCTTGCGCTACGAGTAGCGGGGCGATCCGGCTACGAGCGGTCTTTGCTGCTCTTGCGCGCGCTCTTTTTGGCGGGGAACTCGGTGAGCGCGTGCGTGGTCGAGCTCTCGTCTTGGTACTCGGCCTTATCGAGCTCGTTGGTCGCAGGATCGAGCTCGATGCTCAAAAGACCGCCTATCCGCTCTTGCGCGAGCACGCGCAGGTTCCCCCGGATGGCGAGCGCGGCTGCGAGATTTTCGCGATCGTTGATCCCTCCCTCGCCGTTGCTGCACGAGATCTGGATCCAGGTCGTGATCCCACCGGATGGGAGCTGCTCAGGGCGTGTCTTGCGCGCCGCCCGGCGAAACCGCCGTTGCATGCCGCGGATGATGTCGCGGTCCTGGGCGTCGAGCTTGTGCTTCTCGTGCTCGCGCCAGGACGCGCCCTCCGGGGGAACGGAGAGCTCCACGTACGGCTTCGTACCATGGCCCCTGATGCCCCCGAACGCGGGTACCGCCGACGTGATCGCGATGGCGTCGTCGACCGCGGTTAAGATCTCGTCCTCCCGGCCGATCTCGTAGACCATCACCTGATAGCCGGCGTCGATGACTTGCTCGAGCCACCAGGTTTGGTACCCGGCGGCGTTCCAGTCGACATCCTGGCCACCCTTCGCCAAGAAGAACAAGGCTACAGGCCGCGTGTCCGCCTTGCCTTGCGCTGGGCTGCGCTCGCGGTTTTCGCACACCTTCGCGAGGGTCTCGCGGCTCATCCTGAAGGGGTGCTCGATCTTCAGCGCGGCCGCGCGCCGAATGAGGGAGAGCAGGTCGCGGGCGCGCGCGTCGTTCGGGTTTTTCGCAAGGACGCTCTCGAGATAAGGAACGAGCAAGCGCGTGGCGGGCGTGGGGCTCAAAAGCTCGATGGTTTTCGCCATGACTTGCTCTGACTCGGGGTGTTGATGGAGCGCACGCAAGAGCGGGCGCAGAGCCTCCGTGGAGATCTCGGGGAGCGCGTGGGCTCGGTTGCTCAGGTGCACGATCTCGCTAACCCTGAAAGCGAAAACCCAAAGCTCGTTGCTCGTTATGCTCTCTTCGCCTAGCAGCGCGACCATGCGCTCGAGATGGGTCTCCTCGAAGTGTGCGAGCAAGACCTGCCGCGCCTGTTCTCTTATCCGTGGAGAACGATCGTCGCATCGCTCGAGCACCAGCTCTGTGAGCATGGCCTTTTGGCTCTGGGCCAAAGACAGCTCGCGCGCCTCCTCGGGGGAGGGGTCTTTGATCTTCGATAGCTCCCCTATGCGTGTGCCAAGCTCTCCCAGCGTATGAGCGAGCGTGAAGAGGAGCCACTTTCGCACTTCCTCGTCATGGTCGTGAGACAACGTGAAGACCGCGTGTCGTAGGTAGGGAGGCATGGGGAAAGATCGGAGCCCTTCTTGGAAAGGGGGCATCTCCACAACGGCCTTTCGTATGCGCGGATCCGGGTCGTCGAGCATGCTTTGCCACGCGCGGGTGTTCGTGGGCTCTTGCGCGAGCATGATCCGAAACGCCTCGATCTTGCCTTTGGAGTCCGTGGTCTTCGACATGGCCTCGAGGAGCGGACGCGCGGCGGGAGCATCCCACGAGAGCTTTGCGCGCGCGGCAGCGCGTGTGATCTGCTGGTTGAGATTCTCGTGGTCTGCCGCGTAAAGCGGCGAGGCGAGCGCGGGTAAGGCCTCGAGCACCGCCTGCATCGCGGCGCCTTTGAGCTCTACGTCATACTGGATCGCGAGCAGGGCCACGCGCCCGCGGAACACCGGATCGGAGGAGTGCGTGAGATATTCGTTCAGCAATCGAGCTATCTCCTCGGCGCGGAAGTTGGCCAGGAATGAGACGCGGAGGGCTGCCCACACCTCATCGCGGACGGCGGGTGGTACGGGCTGTTGCCGGAAGGTCCCGCCCATGACCTCGAAGAGCAGCTCGATGGTCTCGATGCTCGCCTGCGCCGCTTTCGCCGCGGTGTCGAGCTCCGGGATCTTCGGGAGCTCCTCTTTGGCGTACGCGACGTAGTCCGGATCGTTCTCGGACGCGGCCGCCGTGAGCGCCTCGCTTAGAAAGTGGAGCTCGGTCGATGCCGTGACCAGCATCCGCGCCGCTACGGCCGCCGTGCCCTCGCACTTTATGGCGCGTTCGAGATAGGCGAGCGCGGGCGCGCCGAGATGCGTGAGGATTTTGGCGACGTTCCACGCGAGCCTCGGGTCTTCCATGGCGAGCGCCAAAAACGCCGGGTAGGCGGCCGGGCCGAGCGCGCGAGCCTCCTCGGCTATCGCGAGCTGCTCCGCCTTATCGAGAGCGCCATGGCGGAGGAGCGCGTTGATGCGGTCCCGCTCTACGAGGGCCCTTATCTTATCCAGGTGCTGCGGACGTGCGGGCGTGACGGTGCCCGGCGCGGGCGGCGCGGACCGCGGCGGCGCTTTGTCAGACGCAGAGACCCTGGCCTCATCGAGGCAGAAGTCTGGTGAAGGAGCTGCGTTTTGAGACTGCGGCGGCGGCGCAGTCGCAGCCGGAGCTGACGGCGGATGTGGGCTTAGAAACGCGCGCGTGACGATCGGAGCCATTCACAAAGCCTTTCATGACTTACCCACATCCTGCGAGCTTCGGTTATCACGTAATAGGGCAATCGCATTCTCGATATCTCGCAGGCGCAAACTCGAAGGCGGAGGCGCTT
>CAYXQW010000043.1:9676-12109 GCA_964466695.1 uncultured Bdellovibrionales bacterium | reverse complement strand
CCGGGGCGTAGGTTCGATTCTTTTCCTTAGTTCTTCGCACCCATCTTATCCTGCTGGTCGAACAGGACGAAGAGGTACGCTGCCGAAGCATTGGCCGCGGTGATGCCCGAAAGCGTCACCGAGTTGTCGTCGACAATCGCCGCCTTGTCGGTGACGTCTACGGGGGCAGCCGGCGCCGCGATTTTCACCAGGAACGCGCTCTTGATGACGTCCGTATTCGGCAGCGCGGTCCCGTAGCTCGACCCAGTCGGCGGGATACCACCTTTCTTCTGGATATCGCCGACCATCGTATACGTCACCGTAGTCGCTCCGGCCGCGTTGTAGCCTATGGCAAGCTTCGTACCGGTGCCGCACGCTTTGGGATTTCCGCTCGCGTCGGGCGGTCCGACGAAGCTCGTCAGGCCCGTGGATTTCGTCTTGCCGTATGCCATGCTCTTAGCCCGCCGATCCGACCGCGCCGCGCCAGTGGAAGAACGTCGCCAGCGCCCTGAAGTGGGCCTTCCAGAGCACGTTGCCGGTGATGAAGTCCACGCTCGGCTCGTACTTGACCTTACGCCTCCAAATCCAGCGCAGGTCGTGCATCTTCTGATCCAGGAGCGCCCAGGTAGTCGAGGTCGTCAGGAACGGCAGGAGCTTGTAGTTGAACTTGCCCTTGACGACGTTGATCGCGTTGTTCGCGCTATCCGGATCGAGTTCCGTTCCGCCGAGAATCTCCGCCATCCACCGATTATTCGGATGAATTATCAGCGTGAAGGGCGGCATGGCGTAGATCGGGATTCCGCGTTCGTTCTTCATATTCGCGAATACGTCGATCGCAGCCATGAGATTGAGCTTGGAAAGACTTCCGGTGAGCAGGTTCGACTGCGTCGAGCCTCCGGGGCCGTAGGCGACGTGGCTTGCGCTGAAGAGCGCCGCGCTATCGAGCCCGACGCGGCTCGTCGAGAAGCCGGAGTTGAACAGGTCCGCGCCCTGAAGCTCGATCGTGTAGTCGAGGGCCTTGGCCTGCTCCCGGGCGATCTTCTTCATAATATCGCGCCGGTCGTCCTCCATCATGACGCGCGTAGCCTGGGCCGCGAAGCCGTACTCGTTGAAGTAGACGGTCTTCTCCGGGCCCTGATAGAGAGCATCGTACGGGAACGCCTGGCCGTCGTAGACCTGCGGCGCGGCGCCGAACGAGGTCAGGAGCCCTTCCTTGATGTAGTGGTCCTTGTCGTTGGAGCTAACGTTGAGGATGTTCGTTATAATCGGAGGCCACCGATTATACTCGTCGAAGAACTCGTCCGAGAGGTCTTTTTCCCAGAGCTGCGATAACCTCGCAGCGGACATGACTGACATAGCCTATCTCCTTTCTGCGAGCTTACGCCGCACCATAGAACGAGCCGCGAAGCACCGTGACGAGCACTTCCGCGTACGTTCCCCACGCCGAGCCCGGCTTGAGCCCCAAAACCTGAAGCACGCCACCGGTCGTATGCGACAGGTCGACTCCGGTGTAGCCCGAGGTCGTGCCTCCGATCCGATACTTGATCCCCTGGCGGCAATAGCCGAGCGTCGCGTTGGTCGTCCCGGTGCACTGCGCGACGAAGATCGACTGCGGCTCCGCAGGCAACACATCCGGGTAATGCACCTCGGTCGCCGTCTCTCCGTAGCCCGGCACGGGGCTGTTGCAGATCCCGAAGATCGCGTTCGTTCCCGTCGCCATGTACAGAATACCGAGCGACATCTTCAGGGGGTCGCCGATCTTCATCGTGGTCGCCGACTTTATGTACGGCCTAGTCGGCGCCATTCCTTTCGCGCCGGTTCCGCCGGGCAACGTGGCCCAAAGGCGGAACCCATACGGCGCATTCGTGTTCGCCATTCCAGCAACATCCTTTCAGAGGCTTACGGTGCCTCTGTTACCAAATCCTTACGCATGACCTCATGCGCTTAATCGCTCTTGACTCTTACAGTATGCTCCTCAGCTTTTACCTCGTCAAGGTCGGCAACCGTAATTCGCTCTTTCGACGACAGCATGTCTCTAGATATATTATCGACACCTTCGACAAACTGCTGTTTATTGGCCGAATATCTGTTATGCGAGACCATGCTCATAGCCGCAACATGATCCTTTTGTGCCTGCGCTCTGATATAGACCATGACGTTGTAGATGACCTCGCCCGACGCGCGATCGACGATACCGTCGCGGACGGTCCAGCGGTCTCCGGACCACTCGCGCGGATCGACATGATCCTCTTCGTGCTTGTCCTTGGGCTTCCGCATGACCTTGAAGCCCGAAGCCAGAGCAGCCTCGAGATCGCCCTGACCGCCTTCGACGCGCCAGGTAATATACCAATCTCGGCCAATTTTCGCCTGCACGAACTCCTGGTCCCGTACGAGCGGGTTGCCGCCGCCCTTCGGTCCATCGAGAAGCTTCGCCATGGGATCGACGACATTCGG
>CAYXQW010000043.1:0-9576 GCA_964466695.1 uncultured Bdellovibrionales bacterium | reverse complement strand
TGCCGCCGCCCTTCGGTCCATCGAGAAGCTTCGCCATGGGATCGACGACATTCGGCGTCTCGAAGATCGCCTGATTCGCGAGCTTCCGCCTCGCCTCGAAGTCAGCAAACGCGGTCCAGTACGCCTTCTGGCCCTGCGACGACAGCATCGCGACGAAGCTATCATCAAGAACCCTGAGATTTACCGGATCGAACCGAAGCTCGACGCCCGGGGTCGCGGCATAGCGCATAATGTCCTCGTCGCTCGTCGATGCCTTGACGTCGTATACTGATTTTAGAGCGCTCGAGTCAGTCGGCATGATCGCCTTCGGCTTGGCGCTCTCGGCCGCGACTACCAGCGGCGCTTCTCCGGGCATATCGATAATCTCGTCGCTTCCTACCTCGACTTCGCTCGACTTCGCTTTCACAGCCGTCTTTGTCTTTGCCATTTACTTCGCTCCCTTCGACCTGACGTAGTCCTTGAGATCCAATCCTCGCCGTTCGGCCTCGGCCGTCGCCGCTGCCTTGTCCTCTTCGCTCTTGAATCGATAGACCATCTTCGGCGCAGCTCCGACACCGACGGATCGTGAGTCCGAATTGATCCTGACTTGCGGCTTCGCGTTTGCCTTATCGAGCCCGAGTTCCTTGAGCCGCGCGCTGAGCTTCTCCTCGACCTTCGCGTCGATGGACTTCGTCTCGATCTCGCTCCGATGCTTCTCGCGGATCGTCAGCCACGCACGCTCGTATACATCCGGCATCGCCTGCACGTTCGCCGGCTGCTGCTTCACGAGCGCATCGACTTCGCTCTCGTAGTCCTTGAATAGCGGATCGCTGAGCTTGAGATTTTCCTTCGTCAGATTCCCGAGCTTCGCCGACATGCCCTGGATCATCGGCCCGAAGTCGCGCTCCATGACCATCTTGTTATACTGCGCCAGCAGCTTCGCGCCTTTTTCCTTGTCGAACAGATCGTCTGCGTGCTCGGCGTAGAACTCCTCGGGCGTCTGCGTCGGAGCATTCGCCGGAGCCTGCGCTTGCGGAATCGCCATCCTCGACGCAAGGCCCTCGATGCCTTCCTTGACGGCTTTCGCGGTATCGGCCTGAGCACGCAGAGCCGCGAGCTCATCCGGCTTCATGCTTACGATCTCTGGTTCGTCATCGGGCTCATCCTCGCCGACCTTGAACTCGATATCGTCCTCGATTCGATCGTCGTCAGCCTCGATAGCGTCAGCCATCGGATCGATCTCGACATTGTCAGTCGCCATGCTCTTCCTCCGTTTTTCCCAGTTCCAACATAAAGTTATGCGCCGATCTGTACGCGAGCGCCATGCCCTGACATATCCGTATCCTCTCCGCGCTCGTCGATACGCTCTCAAGCTCGGCCTTCGCCGTCTCGAGGCCTCCGATGAAAACGATTCTCACCAGCTCCCAGTACTCAGAGCCCACCAGCCCCCGAGCCAGTTCCCTCAGACGCTTGCGCTGCTCCTGCTCCTCCGGGCTCAAGTCCTCCGGATTCTGCCCCAAGAGCAGCCATTCCAGGTCCTTCAGCGGGCTGCCCAAGTCCTGCGTTCTGACCTCCATTCTGCATTCCTCCTGACTGGTTCGTAACAGCATTCAACGCCGCGATCTGCTGAGCATTTTGCATCTTCATAAGCTCGAGAAGCTTCTCATACTTGCTCACGTCTTGGAGATAGTTCTCGGTATCGACGAAGTCCGCGAACTGATAGACTTCTTTCAAGAGATTCACGCTTCCGACGTAGACCTGCAAAAGCTGAGCCCAGGCTTCGGGCGCCTGCGACTTAAGCTGCATTCCCTGCGGGCCGAATACTGCATTCGCAAGCTGTACAAGCTGCGGCTGAGCCTGATACGTCAGCTGCATTAACTGCATAATCGTGTCGCGCTTGGCCTCATAGCTATGCTCGATGTCGGTCGTGTAGATCGAGAACTTCAATCGCCTCGGAACCTCGCTCATCGGAATCGACAATATCTTCTGAAGCCGATCGATCTCGTCGTTTGATAGCCGCTTTAATTGCCGCTCGTTCCAGATGACCCTGTCCGCGTTCATCACGAGCTGGAAAAATACCAGCATTCCGACCTGCGACCACGATTCATTCGCGGTCTCGATGATCGTCGACATGATGTTTTCTGACTGCGCCAGACGCAGCTGCTGGCCCTTGAATGTGTCTCGCGTCCCGAGAGTAGGATCAGAAAAGCCTCTGTCAACGCTCGACAATCCTACGGCCTGGCTCGTCATAGACCAGACCATGTTCTCGCTCGCGAGGCTCGACGGCGGCACTTCGCCCAGCGCTATCGCCTGCATATCTTCGCGCGGATTGTCCGTAACCCAGACCTTGCCTTGGTAGATCGTATTCTTGTTCTCGCGCAAGGTTGCGCGCCTGATCGCGAGCATCTTGATCGCCGACAGCTTCATGCCGTCATTGCGCAGTCGATGAGTTCCGCTCACTTCGTCCTGAAGCCCTTCGCAAATCTGCCCGACGCTCCGCGACTCGAGCATAAAGCTTCGGGGAATAAAGCCGAACGATACGAACTCTCTCGCAGCGATCGCGTTATACCGCATCCGCACGACCGTCTTCGAGTCGACGTGGATCGTCCAGATCAAGTCTTCCCAAATGCCGTCGCCGTCGATGTCCCAATAGAAGTGAAACTCGACAAGGTCAATGACTTCGGGACTCGACGACGCATATCCTCGAAGCTTCTCGCTCGCTTCCTCGCTTGGCGTAAAGCTCGCCCGAAGCCAGCTTTTCGGATCGATCGCTACGCCGTCCTTGTCGACCGGCTCGTCGTAAAAACCTGACTTGATCTTGTTCTCGAACTCGTGCAGAGGATAGTGAATCGCGTGCGCGGTCCAAGGCATTCTTTGCAATTCGTCCCAATATGGCGGATAGTAGATGTCTTCCTGCGGAATCGGCACGATGCTCGGACCGTCGTGATAGATCATGCTCTTCGTCGTCGGAATACTCGCGCCTTTGTCGAATGACTTGAACTTCCACTCGAGCGTTTCCCAAGTGACCTTGACGACCAAAAGGCCTAAGAACGACGCTTCGTCGGCGACGATGCGCTTTACTCTCGCGATATTAAGGTCATTCGGCGAGTTCGCTAAAATACCGAAATACTTCGTCAAGAGCTTCGCGTCGTCGTGATCTTGCGGCTCGGCGCCTGAAGAGCTAACCTGCCAGAACTCCTTCTTCGCCGTGTCCCAGTAGCCTTTGACTTTCGCGTAGGCCGTCTGCGCATGAATCTGCGTCAACGGAGGCTGTATGCGAGAGCCAGACTCTATCGCATGCTCACCCGAAATCGGCTCCGGTTGCGCTTCACGCTGCGACCGATACTTGATCCATTTCTTCTCGCGCGACTGACGCGCGATCGCAGCTTTCGAGAACTCCGAAGTCAGATACTCGAGGATCTCTTTCTTGACATCGTCGCTAATTTCGATTCCAAGATCGCTGATCTCAGGACGATCTTCGCCTTCGACATCGACATCGCCTTCAAACTCTGTGTCACTCATCTTTGACCTCCGTCAATAGCCAAACGCGGAATCGATCTCGACCGTTTCCATGATCCGCTCGTTCTCGGCCTCGTTTGCTAGTTCTATCTCTTCAACGTTAGCAGGCCGTCGCAGATAAGACAATGCCTTCTCGGTCTCGTCGAGAACGTCGACATGACGCGAAGGAAAGGAATCTTTCTCCTGCGTAAACTCGATCGATGCTTCGGGGACTGCGTAGATGAGGCCCTGCGCGAAGAACCAGCCGACGACTGCTCGAATACGCGCGAGCTTGTCGCCTTTCGCTGTCGCCTCTTGCAGATTAAGATATACCTTTCTGCGATCCTGCTCTTTCTGCAAAAGCTGATAAAGCCCTTTTTGCATCGCATTAGTCTCGAAAAGAGTCGCCTCTAAGAGCCCAGGGAAAGCGTTCCAGGCCTCGAAGATCGCATCGAAGACTTGATCCATGGAAAAGTATCCGACCTTGGACCAAACGCGAAAGTCACGATTTTGGTCGTCCATGAAATGCACCGCGACCGAAGTCCTCGAGGTCAAGGCGCTTACGCCCTTGTCGGTCGACGCGGCATCGGTCGATATGACGCCGACCATCGACGCGGCATTGATCGTCTTGACTTCGTCCGAAAGCTCGTCGCGGAACGAGATCAATGTCAGATTCGTAGCGCTGTCGCGAAAGAGCCTGCATGGCTTTACGGTATATTTCGCGAATTCGTTTATGCCCGACTTATTTGGCTTGTTCCAATACTGCAATGCCGCGGTCCACGAGTCCATCTTCGCGAGCTGCTCAGCGTCGATGATATCCGGCGCGATCATCTGCCCATCTTCTTGGACTAGACGATAGTAGATGCTCCACGAGCCACCAGGCACCGGGACCATGTCCTCGTCGATAGCTCCGACGACTTCCTTCGCGTCTTTCGTGAACGGCGCATAGCAATCGTCGTTCGCGTAGCGAGTCCCGACGACGCCAATGCGATCGCGCTTAGGGAATATAAGCAATGCGCTAAGATTCGTGTTCATCCATTTTTTCGCATTCTCCATCATCGTCGTAGCCTGGTATTGCCAATCGACCGCGTCAAGGCCGATAGGATCGTCGATGTTGATAAGCGTATGGTGATCGCCTTCGCCTGAGCCCGTGACGCCGGCGGCTTTTATGCTCGGCTCCGCGGCGAACTTCTTGCGATTCGGCAATACGAGAGTTTCCTCGTTCCAATTTTTTGTCTTCTCGCTCGGAACTCGCGAGGCTATCGCGCTGCCGTCGGGCATCTGCCATCCGGGGCCGTAGAGCGCGGCGTAGAGCGCATTAGAGTCAATGGTTCTCTGCGAAAGCGACTTGAAGCCTTCAGCACGAGATATGATGGCATTTACGACTCGAATTCGATGTTCCGAGAATCTCGTAAGCTCCCAGGTATTAGCGCCATGCGAGAATACCGTCGACTTGCGGAAGCCTCGGGGCATAAGCGCCATGAATCTCGCGCCCGGCGCCATGCAGCTATCGCTTTGCCGCCAGTTGCACATATCGAGGTTAAGCTCGTCGTCGAGGTCAGAATAAGGTCCATAGGCGCCCGCGATGACTTTCAGAAAAAACCATAGATTAACAAGACCTGCTTGCCGCATCATGTCGAGAGTCGAGCGTGCGCTAAGCGTTGGATGCTCGCTGGACAAATCGGCAAACAGGTCTATGATGCGCTTCTGCGATTCCTCGAAGCTCGGGAAGTCCGGGGCTTCAGGATGAGCGCGTATCGCGAAATGCCTCGGTATCTCGAAGACCGAGATCGACCCGTCGTCGTTCGCGATGCGCTTATAGGTTATGATGGTTATTTTCCTCGTATCTCTTGCACGATGACCGTGACCGTGAGCGCCAGGTCAACGACGAGCAGCATTCCGCAGACGAAGTATAGCCTCTTCGAGAGCTTTTTTTGCCTCTCGATTTCGTCGTAGGACATCGTCAGAGCTGAGCCCGCTTGTTCCAGTGCCGCCAGTATTGCCCCGTAGTCTTCCCGTGAAAGCGTTATATCCAGCGAAGACTCCGGCGACGACGATTGCTGTGACGATAACGGAACCGACAGCGAGAGCGATAGCGCCAACGCGACGAGCAATGTCTTCAATTTTCGCCACAAATGCGCCTCCTTTTGCGCGGGCTCGCTCAGGACGCCCGCGCGGTTTCGCTAGTCCTTGGTGTCGGGCACGATGATGACGAGGCCGAACACGCCCGCGAGGGCGCTCACACCCGCGAATACGATGTTCAGCCAGTCGGGGGTCGCGTCCATTCCGATGAACACGCCGCCGGCGGTAGCGAAGAGCGCCGCGGTAACGATGAAACCGACGCCCTTTTTCTTGCGAGGAGTCATGGCCATACTCTACTCTCCTAAAGAAAGAAATCAATCAGCGCCAGGCGCCGATTAGAGACCTTGCGCGATCTGCGCCATGTCGATCTTGTGATCGGCGGCGGCAGTAAATCCCATGAGCGTCAGCGCGTTGCCCGCGACGAATCCGGCGACAGCTAGATCGCGCGTTGCGATGGCATACGCGATAGCAGCGACGAAGGCGGGCACGCCGAGGATCATCTTGACCTCGATACGGCCGAGCGCGTCGGTGAAGATGTCCGAGAAAAGCTCTTTTATGCTCATTTGGACTTCTCCTCCTCGTCGATGACCTTCACTCTAAAGCCTACGCGATAGAGTTCCATAGTCAGAACTGCGACCATCTGCTCATTATCGTCGCAACCGTTGTTGCCCAGGACGCCATGTGCCCATTCGTGAATAAGAGTCGCGTCGAATTGCTCGGGCGAGCACTCTTCGTGAATGACGATAGTTGCAGGCTTGCACAAGCACTCTCCGAAAAACTGCGGTCCGGACTTGAACGCGGGCTTTCCGCGAGATACTGAGAATGGAATACCGCATACGTCGATCTTCACTTGGGCTCCTTTTTCGAGGGCACGAAGCCCTCTGACGAATATTGGCTCTTAGCCTCGGGCAAGCGAGGCAAAGCGACAGGAACAAAAGCTTCGGAAGCGATAGCGTCGCGCTTAGGCTTGCGCTTTTGGGTTTTTGATCTCATATCGCTCATGAGCGATGACCTCCGTAATGCTGTCGTTATCGGGCTTCGATGGCGGCAATCGCGAAGATATCTTCGGCGCCATAAGCTCCTGTGGAACGAGACGCGGGTCGGATTTCGCTGGCGAGACATTGCGCAAGATTTGCTCATTAGCGCCAGACGACTTTGCGATTCCTGCGAGCTGGCCTAGGCCTGCGAGCGCGAGGCTGAAGATTTCGGGCGATATGCCTTGTGGAAGCGCGATCTGCTGCTTTCGGACGCCGGCGATTTCCATGACCTTGTCCGCAGCTTTGACGCGAGCGCCGTGATCGTCGTCTTGATGCATGACTTCGGAATAAGTCTCAAGGGCCTCGGCGACAAGAAGCTTGGCGTCGGCTTCGACGGAGTCGCAAAACTCGTCTGACGAGAGCGCGAGTAGCTCGTCGTCGTCAAGGTCTGAAAGCGCGCGGTATTCAGGCATGGCGTTTGAGCAGTCTTGGATGCGATTGCGCTGCGGCGACCTCGTCGGAGATGACGATTCTCGCGCCAATCTTAGGCCCCGACTTCTCGCCGAAGTTGTCCGCGATGATCTCGAGCCAGGGAGACGCGCAGATGGGACATGCGAAAGAGATTTCGACGTAGGCGAATGGATCGGAGGGCCTTGGCGATCGCGTTGAGATCGACGGCTTTGGATACGAGGCCTCGAGTTCAGCGCACGCGCAATGCTTCTCGAAGGCGAGAATCATAGGATTTTTCCTTCAGCTCCGGAAACCAGCATCTATAGATATTATCGCGCAGTCGAGGGGCTAATGCAAGCGGCGAAAAAGGCGACGAGCGCGATGCTAAGGGCGAGAGCGTTTTGGCCGAAGGCGTCGGCTTCAAAAATTGGCGCAATTTTGCGAGGAGGATACTACAAAATCGCGCTTGCCGTTTCCCATTTTTGCTCTGCGCGAAAAAGCCCGAGCGCAAAAACAAAAGCGCCTTGTTTTGCGCGTGAAGAAAGGCCCTATGCTTGCGCTATGGGGGCCTATGACGATGCTATCAAGGCCTAAAAGCGCATAGTACCTAGGGCTTTAGGCGCTACGCGACGCGAAGCGTCAAGAGCCGCGCTTTGCGCATCGCAATCGCCATGCGTTAGGCGCAAGAGGACATAGCGTCGAAGTACAAAGCGCCTATGCGCTCGCATAACGCGCGATAAAAGGCAATGATCTCAGCATCGCGAGCGCTCATGGCGCATGAATGGAGATTTTAGACGACACTTTCGGCTTTCTTCCATTCTCTGGTGTTTCTCCGGGAAATTCTCCTGGCAAAAAGATTCAATAATCCTATATATTATATATAATTATATATATTTTATATATATTTTATATATTCCTTTCTCGTTTTCTCTATACAAGGTAATATTTGATAGGTGATATTTGGTTATAAAAGCTTGGCATTTTAACCACTCTATGCCAGCCCTTAGCATTACGTTATAGTCTCTTCACCTTTTAGCCCCTCTATACCCCTCTTTGCACCTCTCTCTATGTACGCCCAGTCGGAGAACGTTAGCAAAGATGCGCGTATTCGGACATACTTCATTTCAACAAAACAACTTATCAAAAAAGAATTTTCCAGAGAACGCGAAGAGAACAGAGAAAAGCCATAAGTGTCATCACAAAACCCTTTAAAATAACTCCACTTTTAAATAATTAGCCTTTTATGCTTAAATTCATTCACCCCTCACCCCTCCAAGACCGATACCTAAAGCAAGGAGTATCTATGTCAACGCATATCGTCAACTTCACTCTTCGCCTCAATGACCAGAACTTCGCTGCCCTGCTCGATCTCATCTCGCCTCAAGTAACGCTCGATTGTACGAGGGCTGAGCGCTACCTAAAGCGCAGAGGAACGATTTCCCGGGTAAACATGATGCGCTACGGACACTTTACCGCTGCCGAAGTCGATGCGCTCCTATCCTTCGCAAAATCGCATATCGATGTAACTTACGATAAGCGGATACCGATCTATACCTGGAAAGAAAAATAAATCGCAAAATCTCATCTTATCCACTTGACACCATCTCAAACCGTGCTATTCTTTCCTTAGTACGTAGGAGGTACTAAGCATGGAAAAGAATCTGCTGGAATCCCTTGAAGCTTTCGCCGAAGCCCTCGCGCTCTCCGACGCTCGCAATCGCTCTCGCGCCTACGCGATCCGCAAAGGAAAGACTCTCTATTGCCTTTCGCCCGAAGCCCGCGAGCTTCGCCGCATCGATCGCGTCTTATCCGAGGCGCCTAGGTGCTCGCTATGAAGCGCCTATTCGGCCCTCGCCCCCGCATCCGCGAAATGCGTCTATCCGGCTTCATCGTCCGCCAAGCCGAAGGATCGCAAACCATCACCGTCACGGCCCCGGATGGCGCTCTCGTAACCATCATCGGCGAACTCACCGCCGGCAACGTCCGCCGTATCATCCTCGAATGCGGCCGTCCGTCCGTCACCGTCGTGGGCCTTCGCGCCTAGGCGCGCGCCGCGCATCCGGCCGTCGGCCCTTCGCGTCGCCTCATCGCGACGGATGCGCATACTTTCGCTTTCGCGAAAGTATCCTACGGAAAAGGTGGAACGTATGACCGACGATTACTATAGTCTCATCGCCGCGGACAACGCATTAGCGGACATTATGTATTCGGTAATACATAAAAACCCGTCTATGGCCGATATCCGCAAGAGTGCCCGCGAAGTTAACTATCATCTTTACGGCGATGCTGCATGTAACGCCCCGCAAGGTTGGCGAGCGAAGCTATGGACATACTCTGATGCGCTTCTTGATTCGCGATTAGGCCATAATTCGGCCAAAGAATCACTATTGAGCTATCGTCTTCGCGAAGAGTATAAGAAAAAAATACGGTAACTAGCGTGCCATGTCCGCGCCTCGGACTCGCCTCGGACGCGCCTCACTTCCGCGTATGCGGAAGTATCTCTCACATAAAGGAAGGTACATGATGCGATTCATCCTTGAGCAAGTAATACGGCGAGAATTACTTCTTCCCGATACCGCGAAACTCGCCA
>CAYXQW010000042.1:8496-12144 GCA_964466695.1 uncultured Bdellovibrionales bacterium | reverse complement strand
GCCGCCGAGCGCACCTTCATGTTGCTGCCGGTGGGCGCCGGGGTAGAGCTCACGGGTCCCGACGGCGATGGCTTCCTCTCGGTGATAACGCCGGCCTCCCCGATTGGCAGGGCGCTGCTCGGCCGGTGCGTCGGCGATACGATCGATGTGCTGACGCGCGGCGAGCCGCGCGAGTGGACGGTCACAGACGTGAGCTGAGGGAGCGCGGCAAGGAGGCCCATGGATTATCTCGTAAGTGCCATCGAGATGGCGGAGCTCGATCGCCAGACCATAACCGATCTCGACATCCCCTCGCGGGTCCTCATGGAGACCGCGGGGCGCGCCGCCGCCGAGGTCTGTCGCGCGCGGCTCCCGCCGCACAGTCGCGTGGTGGTGGCGTGCGGACCGGGCAACAACGGCGGGGACGGTTATGTCGTCGCCCGCGTGCTCGCCGCGGCCGATCACGACGTCAAGGTCTTCGTCTTCGCCGAGCGTGATCGCCTCGTGGGAGACGCCCTGGCGGCTCTCTCTTCTTTGGAGAAAGCCTACGCGCCGCCCATCGTCCACGCCACCGACGCGCACACGCTCGTCGCGTTCGCGAGCGAGGTCGCCGAGGCGGAGCTCGTGGTGGACGCCTTGCTCGGCATCGGCATCTCGGGCGAGGTGCGAGGTATCTTCGCCGACGCCATCACCATCATCAACGAGCGGGCGCGGAGGGTGGTGTCGATCGACATCCCGTCGGGCATAGACGGCAGCACCGGCGTCATCCTCGGCGGCGCGGTGCGGGCGAGCACCACGGTCACCTTCGGCTTCGCCAAGCGCGGACATTACCTCTACCCGGGGGCCGAGCTCTGCGGTGAGCTCGTGGTCGTAGACATCGGCATCCCGCGCCGGCTCGCGCGCGCGCTCGGCGTGCCGGGGAGGGTCTTGCACGGTGATGATCTTGCGAGCCTTCTGCCCGAGCGGCGCGCCGACGCGCACAAGGGGAGCTTCGGCAAGGTCGTGGTGCTCGGCGGGAGCCGAGAGCTGCCGGGCGCCGCGCTGCTCGCGACCGAGGGCGCGGCGCGCTCGGGGCCGGGGCTCACGTGTTGGGCCACCGACGCCGAGACTTTGGCGTCTACCTGTCGGATCTCCCCCGACATTACTTTGATGTTGCGCAGCCCCGCCGAGGACGCGCAGAGCTTCGCCGCGCGCCTGCTCTCAAGCGCGAGCGCCTTGGTGATAGGCCCCGGGCTCTCCACCGCGCCGAGCAAGCTCGCCGACCTCAAGGCGGTGCTCGCGCAGGCGCGGGTGCCGATGGTGATCGACGCCGACGGGCTCAACCTCATCGCGCGTGACCAGACGCTCTGGCGCTCGATGCAGGCGCCGGTGGTGATCACCCCGCACCCGAAGGAGCTCGCGCGGCTCTCTGGGCGCGAGGTCGCCGACATCCAGGCAGATCGCTTCGCGAGCGCCATGCAGTTCGCGTTGAGCTCCAACTGCGTGGTGGTCTTGAAGGGGGCCGGGACGGTCATCGCCGAGCCCGATGGTACCGTGGCGGTCGCGGCGACGGGTAACGTCGGGCTCGCCAAGGGCGGCACGGGAGACGTGCTCGCCGGGGTCATCGGCGGCTTGCTCGCGCAAGGGATCGATCCCTCGAAGGCCGCGCGGGCAGCGGTGCTCGCGCATGGTATGGCCGCCGACCGGCTCGCGACCGAGCTCGGTAAGATCGGGATGCTCGCGAGCGATCTGCCGCGCGCGCTCGGGCAGGTGTGGAGAGAGTGTGGCCGTTGAGATCGAGCCCTCGCCCGCGCAGGTGTGCCAAAGCGCGCGCGCGACGCGGACTCTCGCCGCGCGGCTAGGCCGCAAGCTCGCAGGCGGCGCGGTGCTCGCGCTTAAGGGCGAGCTCGGCGCGGGCAAGACGACCTTCGTGCAGGGCCTCGCGGAGGGCCTCGGTGTACCCGCCGGCGAGCCGATCGTGAGCCCTACCTACACCCTGGTCAACGAGTACGTGGGAGGGCGGCTCACGCTCGTGCACCTCGATTTCTACCGCATAAACGACGAAGAGACGGCGCGCGGCCTCGGCCTCGAGGAGCAGATAGGTCGGTCAGGCACCATCACTGCGGTCGAGTGGGCCGACCTCTGGCCGGACTTGATCCCGGAGGGCGCGCTCTGGATCGAGCTTACGCGCGCGAGCTTTGAGGCGCGCGTGATAACCCTCGGCGGCGCGTGATCCAAAAACGCTTTGACTGCTTTGTCCCAAAATTAGAGGGGGGTCACTAGCGGCCGGAGGTTTTCCCTCCGAGAACCGTTTTTTGAGGTGAGCATGATCAAGGCACTCAAGAGGTATATTGGTTATATCGGGGTCTGTCTGGCGATGGTGTTGCTGGTTACCACGTGCGGTAAGCAGAGCGCCGATACGCCGTCTGACACCTCGACGAGCGCGACGAGGCCGTCGTCGATCCAATTCACCGGGGGCGGCGGTTTCGCGACCTCCGCGAGCTACCGCGCGCGGATCTCGATCGGTGCTCCGACGCCGATGGGGAGCGCTGCGGCATCTAGAACTCGCGCACAAGCCGGACCTAACCTACGTTGATCCAAGAGAAAGATCATTGACATGAAGAACATCGTGATCGCTGTTTTGTCTTCTCTCGCCATCGTCGCGTTCTCGCCGCCTGCATAGGCTCAGACCTTGCTCATCCCGGTTTCGGGCACGCTCAGCAACAACGAGGGCGTACCCCTCGAGGGTCTGTGTTGGATCAGGCTTGCAATCTACGCAACGCTCGATGGCGGCGCGCCGGTGTATAGCGAGACGCAAGAGATCATGGTCGAGCACGGCGCGTTTACGGCCTACATGGGGTCGACGGTCGCTCTCGATCTCTCTATCTTCAACGGACAAGACCTGTATCTTGGCATCAAGCTCGGCGCTGATGACGAGATGACGCCACTTCTGCCCTTTGGCAGCGTCCCCTATGCCTTCTACGCGCAAGAAGCCCAAAACGCGCAGGAAGCGATTAACGCGCAGGAAGCTGTACATGCGCAAGAAGCTGCGCTCGCGCAGGAAGCCCTCTCCTCGAGGGAGACGCTCGCCGTGCCCTCGGGAGCGGTGATGCACTTCGATCTTGCGGCCTGTCCTCCGGGCTGGTCTGAGCTGACGGCGGCGCGAGGGCGAACGATCGTCGCGTTGCCGAGCGGGGGCACCTTGCAGGGCACCCAGGGCCTGGCTCTCCCCGACACGGGGACGCGTACGATAAGCCAGGTCCCGGCGCACACGCACACGAACACGCCCTCGGCGATCACGGTCTCCGTGGCCGCGGCTGGAAGTCATACTCACACGGTGAATCCGGAAGAAGCTACAACCACGAACAACGGAAGCCACGACCATGTGTTGAATTATGGCACGGGAGGCGTCTACGGCAGTAGTTACGTAATGACCACCGCTAACTCCGATAGCGCCACGAGAACGCCCATGGAAAACGACGGCGCTCATACGCACACCATCGACATCCCGTCGACACCAACGACCAGCGCGGGTAGCCATTCCCACACGGCCACGGCTACTCAGCCCAACTTCACCTCCGAGTCGACAGGCAGCGCGAGCGTCGATGTCACCATGCCCTATATCCAGCTCTTGCTGTGCAGAAAGAACTAAACAGAATCACATTGTGTGGTGATCATCAGCGTGGCGCC
>CAYXQW010000042.1:0-8486 GCA_964466695.1 uncultured Bdellovibrionales bacterium | reverse complement strand
AAGCCGCAAAGGGGTCACTCGTGAAGGCCATTGGCCAACGGAGCGATGCCTTCCTTGATGCGGGATCAATTCGACTCCACAAAACCGGGGCAACTCCAGACCTTACCCTTTGCGTCCTTTGCGGCTTTGCGCGAGCCACGCAGACTCACGCCCGCATTTGGCCACCAATGGCGACGAACCTACCTGATCCTGTTTACTACCTCGTGTGGCTCGCTCCTACGGGAGGAGCTCGTAGATCGCGACGGGCTTGGTCTTGCCCTTGACCTCTGCGGGAGGGAGCGCGCGGGAGTTCTTCGGGTTCTTGGCGCGGCGGAAGGTCTCCTCGTCGCACAAGATCTGATGCGCGTGCGCCACCCCCGCGAGCCGACTCGCGAGGTTCACCGCGTCGCCGATGACGGTGTACTCGAGGCGCCGCTGGGCTCCGATGACGCCGGAGACGCACCGGCCGCTCGCGAGCCCGATGCCCACGGCCACGGGCTCCTCGCCCCGGTCGCGCCGCACGTCGTTGTAGGAGCGCAACACCTCTTGCATCTCGAGGGCCGCCGCGATGGCGCGCGCGGCGTCCTTTGGTGAGGAGAGGGGCGCCCCCCAGACGGCCATCAACGCGTCGCCGATGAACTTGTCGAGCACGCCGTCGTGACGGAAGACCACCTCCGCCATCTGGTCGAAGTACTCGTTGAGCAGCCGCACGATCTCGGTGGCCGGGCTGCGCTCGGTCAGGCTCGTGAAGCCGCGGATGTCGGCGAACATCACCGTGACCTCGGCCTCGTGCCCTCCGCGCTTTAAGTCCACCTTGCGCTCCATGACTTGCTCGACCACCACGGGCGAGAGGAAGCGCCCGAGGAACACGCGCGCCTGCGCCTCCTCCTTGAGCTGGTGGGTGAGGAAGGCGTTGGAGAGGGCGATCCCCGCGCCGGCGCCGATGCCGCTCATGAGCTCGAGATCCGAGGGCTCGAAGGCCCCGACCTCCCGGGCGTTGCCCACGTGCAAGATGCCGTAGACATTGTCGCCCGAAGAGAGCGGCACGCACATGAGAGAGCGCAAGCCCGACATCACGATCGACTGCGCGCTGCCAAAGCGGGCGTCGGTCAAGGCGTCGGAGGCGAGCACGGCCGTGCGCAGGCGCAAGACCTCGTCGACGATGGTGCGGCTGATAACGATGCGCTCGCCGTCGGCGCGCGCGCCCTTGTGTGCCCAGGGCACGAGCTGGTGCTGCTCGTCGAAGAGCAGCAACGCGCCCGTCTCGGCGTCGAGGAGCTCGAAGGCCACGTCGAGGATCTTGTCGCAGAGCTGCCGTAGATCGGTGGTCGCGAGCAAGGAGCGCACCGCCTCGAAGGCCGCGTGGACCCGGTCGTAGGCCCGGCGCAGCGCGGCGCGGTCCTCGAGCCTTTGGCCGCGAAGCTCCGCGTCGGGCTTGGCGGCGGCGATGACCGTGGTCTTGTCGATGGGGCTCTTCGGCAAGATCGCCACCGGAGCCTCGACGCTGGTCGAGCCCGCCACGAAGCGGAACCGCGAGGCGCCCATGTAAATGAGGTCACCGTCCTCGAGCCGACATTGCTTGATGCGCTCGCCGTTGACGAAGGTGCCGTTCGAGCTGCCGAGGTCGCGCACGACGTAGTCGTCGCCCTCGAGGACGAGCTCGGCGTGCGACTTCGAGAGCTCGCGGTCGCTTATGACGAGCGTGTTCATGGGGGCGCGGCCGATGGTGGCGCGCGCTCCGAGGGGCACCTCGCGGCGAGGAGAGCCCGCGGTGTCGAGCTCGATCAAACGTGCGCCGGTCATGCTCACCCTGGTTGTTTTAGCGCTCGAGCAACTTTTCTGCCAACGCCGCTTTGTCGATGCGCCGGAGCCGCTCGCCGAGGAGCACCGCCGCAAGGTCGCGCACGGCGAGCTCGAGCTCGTCGTTGACGATCCAATAATCATAAAACCCGGCGTCTTCGATCTCGCGTCGGGCGTTCGTGAGCCTCCGCGCGATGGTCTCTTCGCTGTCGCTCCCGCGTGCTCTTAAGCGCTGCTCGAGCGCGGCGAGGCTAGGTGGGGCGACGAACACGAGCACCGTGCCTTTGATCTCTGAAGCGATCTGCCGGCCACCTTGCAGGTCGATGTCGAAGAGGACGTCGACGCCGCGCTCGAGCTCTTCGAGCACGCCCGCGCGCGCGGTGCCGTAGGAGTTTCCATGCACCGAGGCCCACTCGAGGAAGGCGCCCTCACCGCGCAGACGTACGAACTCTTGTTCGTCGACGAAGTGGTAATCCACGCCGTCGCGCTCTTTTGGGCGCGGCGCGCGCGTGGTGTGCGAGACGGAGAAGGCGACGCCGCCGAGCTCTTGCATGACCCTGCGGCACAAGGTGGTCTTGCCGCAGCCGCTCGGCGCCGAGACCACGAGCGGCACGCCGCGGGTCGATCCCCCCGGCGCCGCGCCCTTCTCGCGCGCGAGCGCGGCTACGAGCGCGCTCGTCGAGTGAGCCTTGGCGTCCCCCACGATCGCCACCCGGCCCCCGTAGGCACGGACCTGTTCCCCCTCGGGGACGGAGGCCTCGCTGTAGTCGGTGCCCTTGGCGTGGACGTCCGGGCGCAGCGCGTCTATCACCCGCGCGACCGTGGGCTCGTCGAACAACACCACGAGATCTACGCCATCGAGCGCGGCGACGAGCTCGGCGCGCTCGCGCTCTTGCACCACGGGTCGATCTTTGCCCTTGCTAAGGCGCACCGAGGAATCGGTGTTTATCGCCACGATCAGGAGGTCGCCCTCGCGCTTGGCCGCCATGAGGTAGCGGAGGTGTCCGACGTGCAAGAGGTCGAAGGCGCCGTTGGTGAGCACCACGCGCTCGCCGCGCGCGCGCGCCTTCGTGGCGAGCCCGGCCGCCGTCGCGAGGGAGACTAGCTCGCCCATGGCTCGAGCGTGACCTCGTGTCGCTTCGCTGCGGCGGCGATCTCCTCGTGCTCGGCGGTGGCCGCGCCCATCTTGCCCACCACCACCCCCGCCGCGACGTTGGCGAGCCGCATGCTGTTTATCATGCCGATCCCGGCGGCGAGGCCCGCGGCGAAGGTTGCGATGACGGAGTCGCCGGCGCCGGTGACGTCGGTGACCTCGCGCTCGCCTACGATGTCTTCGTGCAGAGGCTCCTCGCGGCCGCGAAACAAGGTCATGCCGGCCTTGCCTTGGGTCAAGAGGCAGGTGTCGACGCGCAGGCGCTCGACGAGGGCGCGCCCGGCGGCGTGCGCGCTCTCTTGATCGTTGATGGCGAAGCCCACCACGGCCTCGGCCTCGGGGACGTTGGGCGTTACGGCGCTGACGCCGGCGAACTTCGGGAGATCACGCCGCGAGTCCACGCAGACGAGCTTGCCGCGTCGGGCAAGCTCGAGGGCGGCCTCGATGATGGGTGGCTCGGCGAGCCCGTAACCATAGTCGCTCAGCACCACGACGTCGGCGTCCATGGCGCGCGCGAGCAGGCGCTCGGCGAGCTCGGTGAGGAGGGCCGTGGTCATGCCACAGGAAGGCTCCTCGTCTAGGCGCAGGACCTGTTGCCGTGAGGTGCCGAAGGCGCCCGCGAACACCCGGGTCTTTACGGGCATGGCGAAGTCGGCCTCGCGCACGTCCCGGATCTCGGCCCCGCTCTCGGCGAGCATGCGGCGCAGGGCCTCGCCGCTCTGGCTCTTCGCGACGGCGCCGATGACCTCGGTCGTTACGCCGAGCTTGGCGAGGTTCGCGGCGGTGTTGGCGGCGCCCCCGAGGCGATACTCGGTGCGCTCCTTGCGGACGACGATGACGGGGGCCTCGCGCGAGACGCGCACGGTCTCGCCGTAGACGTAGGCGTCGAGCACCAGATCTCCGAGCAGCACCGCGCGCTTGCCGCGCATGGTCGCGAGGGCTCGCGTGACTAGGTCGCCTGCGGTCATGACGCGCCTTTTTCTACTCTCTGTCTTCGCGGCCGAGGCCCTCGGCGCGCGCGCGCGCGTGGTGGTGCTGCTCGAGCTCGGCCAACATGGAGCGCGACTTCTTGGCGACCTGATGCTTGAACTCGCGGGCCTCTTCGAGGGCGCGGAAGTAATCGTCGGCGATGTTGAGCGCCGTGAGCGCCGCGAGCTTGGTGCCGTTTATGGTCCCGGCCGCGGCCAGCTCGTCGACCTTGCGCTTGACGTAGCTCACCAGACGGTCGAGGCGCGCCGGATCTCCCCCCGTCTTCAGCGTCATGCGCTGGCCGAGGATCTGCACCTCCATGGTGCGGTTCGCGCGAGGATCGGGATCCGATGTGCTCATGGCTCGTTACCGCAAAATAACGACGTTAGCCGTTTTTGGCCTTGAAGTCTGCCATAAAATCGCACAGCGCCTGCACCGACGTCTGCGGCACCGCGTTGTAGATGGAGGCGCGCAGCCCCCCCACCGAGCGATGTCCCTTGATGCCCTCGATGTCTATCTTCTTGGCCTCGGCGATGAACTTCTCCTCGAGCTCTGGGCTCGGCAGCCGGAACGTCACGTTCATGAGCGAGCGGCTGCTCTTTTGCGCGTGCGGCCGGAAGTAGCCGCCCGAGCCTTCGATCATGTCGTAGAGCAGCTCGGCCTTTTGTCGGTTGAGCTTCGCCACCGCCGCGAGGCCGCCTTGGGCGAGCAGGTGCTTCGCCACGAGGCCCACCATGTAGATGGCGAAGACCGGGGGCGTGTTGAGCAAGGAGTTCTCCTTGGCGATCTTCGCGTAGGAGAACATGTCGGGCAGAGATGGCGATGAGCGCGCGAGCAGATCTTTACGGATGATCACCACCACCACGCCCGCCGGGCCGATGTTCTTCTGCGCGCCCGCGTAGATTAGCCCGTAGCGCCGGGCCTCGATCGGGCGGCTCAAGAAGTCCGACGACATGTCGCTCACGAGCGGCACCTCGCCCGTCTCGGGGAGGTGGTGCCACTCGGTGCCCTCCACGGTGTTGTTGGTGGTGTAGTGGAAGTAGGCGGCCGCGGGGTCGACGCGGAGCGTGCCGGGCTCGGCCACGCGGTCGTGCGAGGTCGCGGCGCTCGAGAAGATCTCGCGCGTGGCCCCGAGCTTCTTCGCCTCCTTGAACGCCCCCTCCGCCCAGTTGCCGGTGAGCGCGTACTCGGCGACGGCGTCGCCTGTGCGGAGATTCATCGGCACGAGGGCGAACTGCGTGCGCGCGCCGCCGCCCATGAACAAGACGCTGTGCTCGTCGCCGAGGTCTAAGAGCTTCTTGAGGTTCTCGATCGTCTCGTTGTGCACCGCCTCGTAGGTCTTCGAGCGGTGGCTCATCTCCAGGATGGACATGCCGCTCCCGCGAAACTCGAGCAGCTCTTGCTGCGCCTCGCTCAAGACGGGCAGGGGCAGCGCGGCGGGGCCGGCGTTGAAGTTGTGGGCACGCTTGACCATGGTTTGGCTCCTCTTAAGCGATAGGCCGAGGCCAAGTAGACCAAAAGCTCGCGTGCTGGCAAGCCATGCCCACGGCAATCGCATGCTCGAATCGCTCGTGGACCGTAAGCTTGACGGCGGAGGCGCTTAGCCTTTCGCAGCTTGCGCTTGTTGCACCTCGGTCTTAACGCCAACCTTTCGCGCAAGCGACGAAAGGCTGGCGCCTTAAGAGCTCTTGAGGTTTTTGCCTGCGAGCGATTCGAGAATGCGATCGCCGTGAAGCCATGCCGCTGCGTGGTTCCTTTCCTGCGGCGCCTTATGTTACGCGATGGTGTTGCGAGGTGAATAAAGGTCGTGGAGCTCACGGAGAAAACCCTGCCCGCGTTACGGCGCCTCTTGCCCGAAGGGTCGCGGGTGATCGTCGCTGTGAGCGGTGGCCCGGACTCGCAGGCCTTGCTGCATCTTTTGGCCACGCTCGCCCCAAAGCTCGGGCTTCGCGAGGTGCTCGCCGTGGGCATCGATCACGGTCTGCGCGCCGCGGCGGCCGCGGAGCTCGAGCTCGCGCACGCGCTCGCGCGTAGGCTCGGTGTTCGCTTCTCGAGCCGTCGGGTCGAAGTCGAGACCCGCGGCAATATCCTCGAGAACGCGCGCATCGCGCGCTACCGGAGCCTCTTTGCTTGCGCTGCGGAGCTTGCGGCCGCGCGCGTGGCGGTGGCCCACAACGCCAACGATCAGGCCGAGACCGTGCTCTTTCGGCTCGCGCGGGGCGCGAGCCTCCGCGGGGCCGCGGGCATGCCGGAGCGGCGCGGGCAGCTAGTGCGTCCGTTGCTCTCGGCCACCCGGGCGGACATCCTCGCCTACCTCGCGTACCATGGCGTCTCTTACGCGACCGACCCCTCGAACGCCGATCCGCGCCGCGCGCGGACGCGCATCAGGACGGAGGTCTTGCCGGTCTTATGCGAGATAAACCAAGGCGCCATCGACAACATCTGTCGCTTCGCCGCGCGGGCGCGGCGCGCCGAGGCGAGGCTCTTGCGCGCGGCGCGGGCGAGGATGCTCCATAACCTCGGTCCTCGTTGTGAGCTCGGGCTCTGCGCGCTCGAGGGCGAGCTTGCCGCGCGCGTGCTTTTGACTTGGTTCGATCACCTCGGGCTCTGCGGCGCCACCGAACGCGACGCGGCGCGGGTGCTCGCGCTCGCGCGCGAGGGGGCCGAGGTCACGGTCCGCCGACGAAGGATCGTCTTGTCGCGGCGTCGTCTCTGGCCATGTTCCGGGGCGTGGCAGGAGGGGCGGCTTGCCTGCCCGGGGCGGATGGCGATAGAGGGCCTGGGGATCGTCTTCGAGGCGCGGGTAGAGGCGGTAGACGATATCGCCGCTTGGCGTACTTGGTGCTCGCCCACGCGGGTTGCTTTTGACGCGGACCAGATCCAATTTCCCTTGGTGGTGCGAGGCGTCGCCGCGGGAGACCGGATCGAGCTTCTAGGAGGGCGTGGCAGCACCAAGGTCGGTGATCTGTTCACCAACTTGAAGGTGCCGCGGCCGTTGCGGGCGGGTTGGCCGCTGTTGCTGTCTGGGGGAGAGGTCGTCTGGGTGGCGGGTTTGCGTAGGAGCGCCAGGGCGCCCCTCGCAAAAGACACCAAGCGGGTCTTGCAGGTCGCGGTCGAGGGCGAGCTGCCGCTAGGATAGGGGAGAGAACCGCGGTCGAGCATCGGCCGCAAGGGAGATCGCGTGCGTCAGTCTCACAAGACGCTCCTTCTATGGGGCGTTCTAATCTTGATGTTCTACCTCATATACAGCGTCGTGAGCTCGTCGCGCACCGACGTTCAGGAAGTGCCCTTCTCCGAATTCCTCGTGGCGGTGAAGCAGGGGAGCCTCAAGGGAGGCGAGGTCGAGATCAAGAACGAGTCGGGCTTCTTCTGGGTAGACGGCAAGGTGCGCAAGAAGGCCTTGGGCAAGCTCACCGACGACGTCATGCAGCAGCTCTCGGCCAACGACGTCAAGTTCAAGCTGGTGAACGAGGACTCGGGCGCTTTCTGGCAGTCGCTGCTCATCACCTGGCTGCCGATGTTCCTCGTGTTCTTGTTCCTCTTCTTCCTCATGCGGCAGCTCCAGAGCGGCGGCGGCAAGGCCATGAGCTTCGGCAAGGCCAAGGCCCGCCTCGTCTCCGAGGGCAGCCCCAAGATCACCTTCAAGGACGTGGCCGGAGCCGAGGAGGCCAAGGAAGAGCTCGCCGAGATCGTGGCGTTCTTGCGCGACCCCAAGAAGTTCACCCGCCTTGGCGGGCGCATCCCGAAGGGCGTCTTGCTCATGGGGCCGCCGGGCACGGGCAAGACCTTGCTCGCGCGCGCCATCGCGGGCGAGGCCGGGGTGCCTTTCTTCTCTATCTCGGGCTCCGACTTCGTCGAGATGTTCGTCGGGGTGGGCGCATCGCGCGTGCGCGACCTGTTCGAGCAGTCGAAGAAGCACGCCCCGTGCATAATCTTCATCGATGAGATCGACGCCGTGGGGCGCCACCGCGGCGCGGGGCTCGGCGGCGGGCACGATGAGCGCGAGCAGACGCTGAACCAGCTCCTCGTCGAGATGGACGGCTTCGAGTCCAACGAGGGGGTGATCTTGATCGCGGCCACCAACCGCCCCGACGTGCTCGACCCGGCGCTCTTGCGCCCAGGGCGGTTCGATCGGCGCGTGGTGGTGCCGCGCCCGGATCTCGGCGGTCGCGGCGAGATCTTGAAGGTGCACACCAAGAAGGTCCCGCTCGACGAGGCGGTGGATCTCGAGATCATCGCCCGCGGGACCCCGGGGTTCTCGGGCGCCGATCTCGCGAACCTCGTGAACGAGGCCGCGCTCGTCGCCGCGCGCGACAACAAGAGCAAGGTGGAGCAAAGCGACTTCGAGGACGCCAAGGACAAGGTGCTCATGGGCACCGAGCGCCGGAGCATGATCATCTCCGAGAAGGAGAAGCTCATCACCGCCTACCACGAGGCCGGTCACACGCTCGTGGCCAAGGTGGTCCCGAACGCCGACCCCGTCCACAAGGTCACCATCATCCCGCGCGGTCGCGCCCTGGGGTTGACGCAGCAGCTCCCCATCGAAGATCGCTACAACCTCACGCGCGCCTACGCGCGCGATCGC
>CAYXQW010000041.1:0-12201 GCA_964466695.1 uncultured Bdellovibrionales bacterium | reverse complement strand
CGATGCTGTGAATGAGGGCGGTCTCCTCGCCGCAGACGAAAGCTCCGGCGCCTTCCTTGATAATCACCTCGAGGCTGAAGCCGGAGTCTAAAATATTGGTCCCTAGAAACCCGAAGGCCTTGGCCTGCGCCACGGCCCGATGGAGCCTCCGCACCGCGAGCGGATACTCGGCGCGGATGTAGATGTAGGCCTTGCTCGCGCCGATGGCGTAGGCTGCGATCGCCATGCCCTCAATGAGACGGTGCGGGTCGCCCTCGATCTCGGCGCGGTTCATGAAGGCGCCCGGGTCGCCCTCGTCGGCGTTGCAGATGAGATACCTCTGCTCGTTCGCCGTCGCGGCCGCGAACTTCCACTTCTGCCCGGTGGGGAAGCCGCCGCCGCCTCTGCCGCGCAGGCCGCTCGCGATCACCGTGTCGCAGACCTCTTGCGGCGTCTTGGTCGAGAGGGCCGAGGCCAAAGCGCCGTAGCCCCCGCGAGCGATGGCCTCCTCGATGCTGTCGGGGTCGATGATGCCGCAGTTTATGAGCACCCAGCGCGTCTGCGGCGCGAAGAAGGGGTGCTGCTCCTGAAAGCGCACGCCCTCATAGGGCGAGAGCTCTTGGTGCCGAAACTGCGCGATGAGCCTTTCGAAGGGGATCTGCCCCGCGAGCACCGCGTCGAGCAGGGTCGGGACATAATCGGCGGTGACCTTGCCGAAGCTCACGCGCGTACGCCCCGGCACCTGGATGTCCACCATGGGCTCCGAGGTGCAAAGCCCGATGCAGCCGACCTCGACGACGTCGGCGTCGAGGTTCTTCTCGACGAGGTACTTACGAATCGCCTCGAGCGTCTTGCCCGCCCCGGCGCCGAGGCCGCAAGAGCCCGTGCCGATGAAGATCGCCGGGCGCACGAGCTCGTCGCGGCGCAAGAGCCGCGCGCGTCGCACGGCCTTGGCGGTGCAGGCCTCCGAGGTGTGGCACTTCGGCCCCTCGGCGAGGCAGGTCACGAATTGGCGGCAGGGCTTCTCTTCGCTGTGCCAGCACGCCTCGCAGCAACGGGTAACGGTGATATCGGTCATTGGACGGCCTGCTTGCGATAGCTTTGGAGGATCCCCGAGATCTTGTCGGGGGAGACACCCGCGTGGAAGTTGCCGTCCACGGAGATGACCGGAGCGAGGCCGCACGCGCCGATGCACGCTACGACCTCGAGGCTGAAGAGCCCGTCACGGGTGGTCTGACCCGGGGCGATCTTGAGGGCGCGCGTGAGCGCCGAGAGCACCGCGGCCGAGCCTTTGACGTGGCAGGCCGTCCCGCGGCAGACCTGGATGTGGAAGCGGCCCTGCGCCTGGAAGCGGAACTGGTTGTAGAACGTGGCCACGCCGTAGACCTTGCTCGCGGGCAGCCCGAGGTGGCGCGCGATGGCCACGATGGACGAGCGCGAGAGGAAGCCTTGGGCTTCTTGCGCCGCCTGCAAGATGGGGATCAGGTGCTCGCGCTTGGCCTCGCCGTGGGCGGCGAGCACGGCGGCGAGCTTGGGATCGATAGCGGCGGGAGACGCCCCGTCGCTAGTTGGCTCTGACATCGAGTTCTCCTTGATTGCTAGAAAATCCCACGAGCCTTGTGGACTCGGCCCGCGGGTCGTGCTGCTGGCGTTGCCGCGCGAAATAAGCGGCCTTCTCGAGCGAAACCGTCCAGTCGAGGTCTTCCACGTAGACGTCCTTCGGGATCCGCAGGGGCGTGGGCGCGAAGTTGAGCAGGCCGCGAACCCCGGCACCGATAAGTCGCGCCGCCGCGTCCTCGGCGGCGCTCGCGGGCACGGCGATGATCCCCACCTCGATCCCGAGCTCGCGCACCACCTGCTCGAGCTTTTCGAGAGGATAAGTTCGACAGCCGTGGATCACCCGCTCGACCTTCTCAGGGTCGCTGTCGAAGGCCGCCGCGACGAAGAGGCGCGGCCGCTGCCGCGCGACATATGAGATGATGGCCCGCCCGAGGTTACCCACCCCGACGAGCGCCACCTTCTGCCCGCCCTCGGCGTCGAGCAGGGCCGCGATGCTCTGCTCGAGCTTCTCGACCTCATAACCGCGGTTCGGGCTCCCCGAATAACCTACCACCATGAGGTCGCGGCGCACCTGCACCGCCGTCACCGACGCCTCACTCGCGAGCTCGTGCGAATAAACGAAGGACTTGCCCACGCTCGCCAACTGGCGCACCGCGCGACGGTATACACACAAGCGACCTATTGTCTTCGAAGCGATCATTGCGCGAAAAACATTTGTGCTTTTTGTAACAGCGTTACGAAATTAACAAGGATGTTTAGCACAAGGCCGTGCTGATAGTCAAGCGCGGTTACGTCGCGGTGTGGTTAAGCCCCAAACAGCGGAGGGCTTCCCCGACCGGCGTGTAGCCCATGAAGGCCTCGCGCGAGCAGCAGGCCGTGGCAGAGCTCGCTTGCGCCAAGACGCCGGTAGCCTCACGAAAAGGCCGAAATACCTGCGCGTCATAGCGCAACGAGCAACCCAGAGGGAGCTTCTGGTTTTCGAGATGGGCTTCGTGAAAGCGCGCCGTCGCGAAGAAAACCGCGTCCTTCTCGGGCGTATTCTTCGCGCTCACCCCGGCGAGCCAGTGGATTAGGGGATCGGCGACGCATACGTCTTTGACCTCGGGAAACTCATAGAGCACGGCCGAAAAGAAGCCGTCCTCGACGCTCGCGACGCGCGCCTCCCCTACGGGTTGAAAGCTCCATCGACTCGTGGCCTTCCATAAGGTGATTTTCATGGACACCGAGAGGTCCTTGTGCAAACCCGTGACGAGGCCCTTCGCGGAGATCCTGGGCACGCTCACCCCGGCGAAAGGGATCGGCAGCAGCCGGCATTCGAGCTCGAAGCTCGTAAGAGCCGGCCACGCCATCGAGAACAGCCGCTCACCTTTGGTGACGAACCTCTGGATCGGCCCCCTCGCGGCGGGGCGCTGCATCGCGAGACTGTAAGAGTACTCGAACGCATCGCCCGCCTCCCACGCTTCGGGGTAGCTAAATTTGGGGCTCCGTATGGTGCTCCCGGGCGCGCAGCCCACGAGCCAAGGCCTCTTCTGATCTTTGGTGTACACATCCCAGACGATACTCGCCGAGAAGTCGTTGCGCGCCGCCGCCTCGCCCTTATCGGAGTCGTCCTCTTCCCAAAAGAGCGCGGCCTGATACCCACTATCGAGGAGCTTCTTGCAGAGCGCGCCGAGCTCGAGCGCGAAGGTCATAGAGGTCCCGACCTCGACTCCGCTCACGTTCACGAGGCTCGGCTTTAGCCGCAGCGCATTGTCGAACGTAATTTTGGAATCGGGCGGGTGCACCAAGGCCGTCGGCGCGTGGGGATACTTCGGCGAGAGGCGATAGCCGACGCGACCCTTGCCGAACAAGCGTTGCTCGAACACCGAAAGGACCGGAGGCTTGCCCTTGACCTTGAGCTCGTATTTGCCGTCGCCGGCGATCTGCATCGTCCCCGCGAGAGTGTGCTCGTCGACGTCGCCGTCGCCGCGATCGATAATCCAGGCGAACACGGCCTCGACCTTGTCGGTGCCAAAGCCGGTCGCCGCGCCCTTGATCGCGATCTCGGTCTCGAGCGCCGAGATATGATGCGTCACCGTCTCGAGCGACACCGTGGTCACAGGGACCACGCGCACATTCACCTGACAGGTGTAGCCGAGGTCTAAGGTCACCTCGTTGGTCGAAGACGTCGTCATCTAAAAGCTCCCTGCAAACCTACTCGGCTTCATAGGCAAAATCGCACGTGGGCTTGTCTGCGACCTTCACGCCGAAGATCTCGTCGCGCGCCTTGGGCATGAGCGTGAAGCGATAGGTCTTGCCCCGCTCGAGATGCGCGAGCGAAAGCAGCGCCTCGTACACGCCAGAGAGCCCCAAGCTCTCGTAGGTGATGGCCTGCTTGTATATGTAATGCTCGACGAGGGCGCCCTTGGCCTTTGGCCATACGGACTTCGCCGCGACCGCCACCCCCTCCGCATCGAGAGCGCTGCACGTAACCTTGAGCGAAGCCGCGTCGCAACAGTGGACCTCGGCCCGGAGGCGGAGGTTGCCGTCGCCCAGCCTCTCGACCGTGAGCGGTCCTTTGAGCTTCGGCGTGGTATCGATCGCCATCTCCACGCCCTCCACCGCGATCCTCTCACCGTCGAACATGGCGTCGGCGTTGGTCGTCTTGAGCTCGATCTCGAGCGCCGCCTTGCCCACGTATGCCGTGGCGGCGCCATCTTTGCCCACGAGCGGCAGCTCGGCCGTGCACACCGCCCCTTCGGGCGCTGTCGACGGCGGGCTCTTGCCGATGGCCGTTTCGCCCACGAAGAAGGTGGGGGCGGCGGCGGCCCAGTCTTGTTTGGCGCCGAGCAGGTAGGCCGACAAGACGATGTTGCTCGAGCGCAACGCCGTTTGTATGGGGCAAATGGTGGGCTTGGCGAGCGTCTTGAACACATCGGCCACGCGCGCGTGCAGGCTGTCTTGCCGATCGAGCTCGCTCGGGATCTTCGCCAAGGTGCTCGGCGGCCCTTCACACTCCTCGACGACGTCGCCGTTGAACGCGCCAAAGCCCGCGCGGATGAACGTGCGCTCGTTCTTTCCGGGCCGCGAGGCCGCGAGCACGGCCGTAAACGCCTCCTTGGGATCGAAGCAATACTGCACGACGCCCGAGGTGTCGCGCTCCGGCTCGTCGATACCCAAGACGAGCGCGAGCGCATCGGCCTTCTTGGGCCACCGCCGCGAAAGGCTCTCGGTGCAAACGAGCGCAAAGGCGGCCTTGCTCTCGCCGTCTATTTTCACCTCGAGACTCTTGGCGCAGGCCTCGAGCTTATTGCGCGCTTCGTCGCGCTTGGCCCCCTTGGCCTGCTCGCAAAAAGCGCAGGTGACCGCGACTACGAGCCCACTCGGGTCTAGGGCCTGCACGATCATATTGCCGTGCTGAGACTCCTTGTTGTGCGCGACCCACAAAGCCTCGAGGCGCGCGACCAACTGCGTGTGCAGCTTGATGTCACTCGCGCCAAAGACACTCTGAAACTCCGAGAACCAAAAATGAGGCTGCAGTTGCACGTTCTTGGGCGTGACCTTCTGCTTGCGGATGCGCCTTATATACCCGCGCTCGATCTCGACGGGGCCCTCCGTCGGCGCGAGGGCTCTCCCTGCGACGGGCAAGCACTCGTCTAGCTTTTTCCACGAGAGCTCGGGCGGCGCCTTGCCGAGGGTCGCCTTGATGCGAAAGGTCTTCTTGCCTTGCTTGTTCTCGGCCTCTTCGACGGCGAAGGAGACGTCACCGCCCTTGGCCTCGCCCGCCGCCTTGGCGAGCGCCGCGGCGACGCTCTCGCGGGCCTTGCCGCTTTGCGGCGGCAGGCGCCAAGGTTCGAGCACGACCTCGCGGCCTTGGTCGCCCACGCTGAGCACACGGAGCCCAATGCTCTTTGCGGCGACGAAGAACGCCTCTATCGCGACGCAAAGCGCAACCGCGATCCGACCTTCGGCCCCCTCGGCCCCCAAGTACGCCGCGAGATCGAAGCTCTTGGTGACCCTTGTCGCGCCGGCCTTGAGGCCGATGACGTAGCTCCCGGTCATGGCGTCGACGATCCAACTGCTCGCCTGCAAAACGCCTTCGGGTAGGGCGAATTTGGCATGCTCGAAGGTGAGATAGCCGCCCAGCGATGCGGGGCTGCCGGCCGCGAAGTGCAGGTCGATCGCGTACAGGCCGGTCTTGTCGTCTTTTTGAGGCACAAACGTCTCGGCGATGAGCGGGCGCATGAGTCGAACGGTGGCAGCGAGCGCCGCGCCGCCTTGTTTCTCGACCTCTCCTTTGTGGCCTTCGATCCCGAGCACGTACTCTCCCCATAGCGGTAGCTCTCGGCTCGCGACAAAGACGCCGTCTTGGTAATTGCCGCTCGCAAACGCGAAGGTTTGGAGCGCCGCCTTGCTGTCTTGGTTCGTAAGGACGAGCACGAGCGTCCCAAAGCCCCACCCGCGCTCGATGGCCATGGCCGAGACGTCTTGTCCGGCAACGAGTGGAGCTTCGTCGTCGAGCACAAAGCCCCACATCACCGGGTCGTGGTCGGTGCCGGTGTCCGCGCTCGGGGCGACATAGTCTTCGATGAGTCGATACGACTCGGTTTTAAATGCGTGGTTGAGCAGCCACAAAAAAGAAACGGGGTGCGCGTCGAGCACCTCGGCCGTGCCCTTGTGGCCGGCTATGTCCTTGGCCGGCAGCATCGCCTTGTCGCCGTCGAACAGCGACACCTCCTCGCCCTTTGCGCCCACGATCGGAGCCTCCTCGGGCTTTTCGAGGTCCACCTTGGCGAGGTCTTCGGCCTTGGGCACGCCGTACCAGCTCGCGGCCAGCACCCGGGCGATAGCCTCGTCGTCCGTAAGCTCGGCGAGCGCCTGCGGCAGCAAGGCTTGCTTGCGGAGCTTGGGGATGAGGTCGCTCATGCCGCCCGGGCTCCACTCGGAGACGTGCTGCAAGAACAGCCCGCGCCAGCGCGCCCCGAGCAAGCGGCTAGCGAAGGTGGGTTGTAGCTTGATGTTCTCGGCATCGCAGACGTCGAGATGGAATTGCGGCGTTATGATCTTCATCATCTCGGCCCGCGCGGGCACGAGCAAGTTGAGCTCGAGCGGGTCTTTCTTGAAGTCGCTCTCCGCGAGCTCTTTTTTGGCGCTGGCGAAGGGCGCCTTGGCGCCCGACGCGAAGTACCGCACCTCGATCGTATAGGGCATCGGGTTCGCGCTCGTATCGCGCACGGGGTAGGACTTGGTATCGATGGCGAGCTTGAGGGGATAGCACTGAACGTGGCTTTCGACCTCCCCTTCTTTGGCGTCGACAAAGGTGGGCTCGAGGTATGCGGGCTCCTTGTCCGCCTTGACGAAGAACGACGCGCGCGCGCGAAAGAAGTCGCGGAGATAATTGCCCATGGCGAGCTGAGGACGGTCGGCTTTGGCGGCCGCGAACACGCCCTCGGCGATGGCTTTGTCTTCCTCGGGGAGGCTGCTCGAAAAGAGGCTCTTGGCCTCTTCATCGTCGATCAGGTTGTCTTTCTTGTCGGCGCCGGCCTCGGCTACATCCGCGACCTCGAGCCCGAGGGTGGACGAGGCATAGTCCAAGATCTCTTCGACCGCCGAGTTGCTCTTGGCGGGCGCGAAGACCTCCCAATGAAGCGCGCCGTGGGTGTCTTCTGTCTTGGCGCTCTTGATGGCGCCGAGCGCCTCGCCGTGGCGGACGGGGAGCAGCGGCGCGGAGAACGTCGCGACCGCGCCTTGCTTGAGGGCTTCGAAGCCCTGCACGAGGTCGCCTTGGGCCTCCTTGACGTAGCCGAGCGCGCGCGTCTTTTGGCGCAGAACCTTCGGCTGCGTCTTGGCGCCAGCGTTGTGCGAGGCATAGACCTCGGTCGCTTCCATCGCGTCGGGGTCGGTCTTCTTGGCCGCGAAGAGAATGGCGCCCAGCCGTCCGGCCTTAGGGTCGAGGTTGACGATGGCCGCGTGACGGGCCAGGTAGAACTGCACGAGCCACGGCACGTCTTTGTAGGCATCGATATTCTCGGGCCAGGCCGTGGGCGCCATGTGCATGTAGAGCGCGTAGAAGGGCCGCCGGTCGCCTTGTTCTTTGCCTTTCCTGTCGAGTTTTAAGAACTCGTGGCGAACCAGCACGAAGCCGTTGTCGTGGTTGAGAAACTGCTTGGTCCCGCATGCGCACGGCGCCCTGGAGATCCGCGCGGCCACGATGTAGCCGGGCGCCATCGATCGCACCAAGGCCGCCTCCCCCGCGCCCGCAGGCGGGGGCCAATGCACGCCGCCGTGCAAAGAGCGGTTGGTCCCGAGCGGAAAGAAGCCGTTCTCCGCGTGCTCCACCTCGTAGAAGCCACGGGCCACGCTGTCGAGCACGTTTTCGTCTCGTTGAAACGGAAAGCTCAGCCCCGAGCGAATGCCCTTGGAGAGCACCAGGCCAGGCACGAACGGCGTCTTCTCGACGCGAAGGAGGTGCCTTCCGCCGCGATACCCGTTGCCCATGTCATCGAGCCATATCGCCTGCGCGTCCGCCTTGTTGGTGTTGCGCTCGAAGAACTTTCTCGCCCGCATCAAGTAGAGATGCGCGCGCCCCCAAGCCCAATCGCCCTGGACGATGGGGATCATCGCGTGCTTTTTCTCGTCGAGCTCGCCGAGGTGCTCGAGCGCGACGCGCGGGTCTATGTGCAGGGGCGTGAGTGTCGGGCCGGCGTTCGTTTTGGGAGAAGCCGGGTCGGCGATCAAGAGCCACAGCTTCTGCGCGCCGTCTTGGTCGCGCAAAATGCCGTAGCCCGCGATCACGATGATGTGCCCGCCGAACTTCGAGGTCGAAAGGCCCGTGAAGACCACCGCCGGGTTATTGCTCTCGAGCGCCGTGAGGATGGGCGCGAGGACTTTCTGCTGCTCTTCGAGTGACGAGGCGATACGGTCGGCTTCCTGAAGTCGAGTGCTCTTCTCAATGCTTGCCAACTCGAAGAGCCCAGGGACAGATACGACACCCGATATCGTGTTAAGCAAACCTCCCGGATAATAACGCCCACCCAGCATCGCGACGATCTCTTCGGTCTTCGGGTGCCGAAAATCCATGCGGTCCGTACCTTTGGAGCCGCGCCAATGGGTGATGTAGTCGGTCTTAGATTTAATGTTGCCAAACACCCGTTGGTAGTAGTTCCACACCATCACGGCCGACGTGCGGCCGCACCAATCACCTTTGTCGGCGACAGGGTTGTGCTGGCCGATCAAAGGCACGCGCAAGAAATGATGGCGCGTGGTGTACCGCAGGATCTCATCGGGGATCGTATAGTCGTCTACCGGGTAGATGCGCTTGAGCGCCGAAGGGTTCGCCGTGCCCTCGGGTTCTCGCGTGTGCTCTGCGTCGACGAATCCGTTACCCCCGTCGCTCACGTTCTACCTCGAAGGCTAACGATTCGTGATGGTTTTTGACCGCACAAGGATATGCTCCTAGAAAACCCTATTGCAAATCGAAGATTTCCTGGGCTCGACCGCGACTGTAGGTGCTCTCATGTCCTTCATAGTAGTAGTAGGGAACGCCTTCTTTGTTCAGATTAACTTTCCCGCGACACTCGGGTTTTCCCCAGCCCGGGCCCTCATCGCCCTTTCGCGCGTGTAGGCACAACCTGAGACCACGACTCCCATCCTCGTCCATACCAAAGGCCTCCCAGACGCGGACATGAGAAAGACCCAGCGAGCGTGGCGCTGGATCTCGATACTCAATATTCTCATCGACTTTAGTTTCCAAAAGGACAAGCGACAACATGTCATTGGCCAACACGCCTTCGGCAAACGGAACGCCGCAGCGCCGCCAAAAAGGCCGCCCCTCCTCGCACACGCCGTCGGGCTTCCAGAAGAACCCGTGCGCGAGCAAAGCCGCCCCGCTCGCGTACACCCCCGTCGAGGTGTCAGCCTGCCGCTTCTCGCGGTCCTGCCAAAACGCCGCCCGGTCCATGTCGATCCAACCGAGCGCCTTCTCTTTCTCGTCCACGACCAAATAGTGGCCAGAGCTCGTGCGTTGCAGATACGTCTCGATATCGATCTTGGACACCTGCTTCCACGCCTGGCTATGAAACTCCACCTTGGGCTCGAACGTATGCGCCAGCATCACGCGGAACGGACCCTCGCGCGGGTCGAGTACCCGCGTCGGCGCGTCGGTGCGACCCGGCCAGGCAAACAGCATCTCCGGGCGTATGATGTGGAGGTACCCCGGGTTTTGGATCGTCGGCTTGCGCTGCGCTTCGCCTCGCGGCGTCTTCTCCACGATCGCGCCGCCCACCAGGATGCCCTCGTCGTTCACCCACGTAAACGACGCGTCCACGCACGGGTCTTGGCCGGGCACCTTGGCGCTCACCTCGCGAAGAATCGGGTCGCGCGCCGCGAACGTCTCGGCGCTTTTTGAGCTCTCGAACTCGTCGCGCACCTTCGCGCTCAAGTCGGCCGCGCACGTGGCCATGGTGTCTCTTCGGCTCGCGAGAAAGTGGTTGTATGCGCCGGCCTCGACGAAGCGATAGCGGGCCCAGAGCCGTCTGTTCTCGGTGTCTACCTGGTCGGCGAACCAGCGCGCCATCACCTCGCGGATCGAGACCTGCTCTTGGTGCTCGAGCTTCGGGACGTCCTTGGGCTTGGGGAGCTTTGGCCCCTTGTACACGCCATGATAGCGAGCGCTCGCGGTCGCCTCCGGCGTCGCGCTCTGTGCCCACGCCAAAGGCCAAGCGAGCCACGCGCACAAAGCCAGCGCCGCGCTCTTCATGGCGCGACCTCGCGCGGGCTCTCGGGCTCCCGTCGCGCCCTCGGGCTCCAACGTATGCTCTGCATCAACAAATCCGTCGCCCCCGTCGCTCACGTTCTACCTCACGACCGAACCACTACTGGTGTCAAAAATTTCTTCCGGAGTACCGCGAACATACGGGTTTGGTCCATTGCCGATCGTTAGACGCGGTATCCCGCCATCGCTATAGATATAGCCACGCTGTATAGGTCGATCCCAAGCCTTGAACCCCGGCGTCCGTGGTTGAGTGAATAGCCGTAGGCCATTCTGTGACTCAAAACGAGGGTTGAGCACGATCCAGTTCCTCGTCTGTTGGACATCCAACTCTCGACGAAATGGCTCTCTGTACTCAAAGCCGGGTTTGAACTCGATATCCATCACAATCAAAGACAGCACGTCATTAACCCAAAGATGCTCGGCAAACGGAACGCCGCAGCGCCGCCAAAAAGGCCGCCCCTCCTCGCACACGCCGTCGGGCTTCCAGAAGAACCCGTGCGCGAGCAAAGCCGCCCCGCTCGCGTACACCCCCGTCGAGGTGTCAGCCTGCCGCTTCTCGCGGTCCTGCCAAAACGCCGCCCGGTCCATGTCGATCCAACCGAGCGCCTTCTCTTTCTCGTCCACGACCAAATAGTGGCCAGAGCTCGTGCGTTGCAGATACGTCTCGATATCGATCTTGGACACCTGCTTCCACGCCTGGCTATGAAACTCCACCTTGGGCTCGAACGTATGCGCCAGCATCACGCGGAACGGACCCTCGCGCGGGTCGAGTACCCGCGTCGGCGCGTCGGTGCGACCCGGCCAGGCAAACAGCATCTCCGGGCGTATGATGTGGAGGTACCCCGGGTTTTGGATCGTCGGCTTGCGCTGCGCTTCGCCTCGCGGCGTCTTCTCCACGATCGCGCCGCCCACCAGGATGCCCTCGTCGTTCACCCACGTAAACGACGCGTCCACGCACGGGTCTTGGCCGGGCACCTTGGCGCTCACCTCGCGAAGAATCGGGTCGCGCGCCGCGAACGTCTCGGCGCTTTTTGAGCTCTCGAACTCGTCGCGCACCTTCGCGCTCAAGTCGGCCGCGCACGTGGCCATGGTGTCTCTTCGGCTCGCGAGAAAGTGGTTGTATGCGCCGGCCTCGACGAAGCGATAGCGGGCCCAGAGCCGTCTGTTCTCGGTGTCTACCTGGTCGGCGAACCAGCGCGCCATCACCTCGCGGATCGAGACCTGCTCTTGGTGCTCGAGCTTCGGGACGTCCTTGGGCTTGGGGAGCTTTGGCCCCTTGTACACGCCATGATAGCGAGCGCTCGCGGTCGCCTCCGGCGTCGCGCTCTGTGCCCACGCCAAAGGCCAAGCGAGCCACGCGCACAAAGCCAGCGCCGCGCTCTTCATGGCGCGACCTCGCGCGGGCTCTCGGGCTCCCGTCGCGCCCTCGGGCTCCAACGTATGCTCTGCATCAACAAATCCGTCGCTCACGTTCTACCTCACGGACTGGATGCCACGAGCGTTGCAAACTACCATTAGTCGTCCAGCGCGCTATTTCAGATCAAAGATCTCTTTGAAACTACCACGGCTGTACGGTTGTGCGCTGTTGCCGAGAAGATAGAAAGGTTGGCCTTTAGCGCCCACGAATACCTTCCCACGACACTCGGGTTTTCCCCAGCCCGGGCCCTCATCGCCCTTTCGCGCGTGTAAGCACAAACTGAGACCACGACTCCCATCCTCGTCCATACCAAAGGCCTCCCAGACGCGGACATGAGAAAGACCCAGCGAGCGTGGCGCTGGATCTCGATACTCAATATTCTCATCGACTTTAGTTTCCAAAAGGACAAGCGACAACATGTCATTGGCCAACACGCCTTCGGCAAACGGAACGCCGCAGCGCCGCCAAAAAGGCCGCCCCTCCTCGCACACGC
>CAYXQW010000040.1:0-12213 GCA_964466695.1 uncultured Bdellovibrionales bacterium | reverse complement strand
GCTCGTGATCCACTGCGGCGCCTGCATGTTCAACCGCCGCGCCATGCTGCAGCGGATCGCTGCTTGTCAACACGCGAGGGTGCCCATCACCAACTACGGTATCGTTATCGCCTACACCCTCGGCATCCTCGAGCGCGCGATCGGCCCCTTCCCCGAAGCTGCCGCCCGCTACCGCGAGCTAAGCGCCGCATGCTGACCCGCGCGGAGCTTCTTGAGCTTTTGCGAGAGACCGACCCCGCGCGGCTAAACGCGCTCTTCGACCGCGCCGACCAGGTGCGGAGCGCGCACGTCGGCGACGAGGTGCACCTGCGCGGCCTCATCGAGCTCTCCAACCATTGCGTAAGGATGTGCGGCTATTGCGGCATCCGCGCGGCGAACAGCGAGCTCGTCCGCTACCGCATGTCCGAAGAGGAGGCGATAGCGTGTGCCAAGGAGGCGCGCGCGCTCGGCTACGGCACGGTGGTCTTGCAAGCGGGCGAAGACCCGAAGCTCACGCGTGAATATGTAACAAAATTAGTTACAAGGATAAAGCTCGAGACGGGGCTCGCCGTGACCTTGAGCCTCGGCGAGCGCGACGAGGAAGATCTACGGGCGTTTCGTGCTGCGGGGGCCGATCGCTACCTGCTGCGCTTCGAGACCTCGGACGCCGCGCTCTTTGCTCGCATCCACCCGCCGCGGGGCGACGCGACACGCGACAGGGTCTCGCAGCTACGGCTCATGCGAAAGCTCGGCTATGAGATAGGCAGCGGGGTGATGGTGGGGATCCCGGGGCAGAGTTTTTCGAGCCTCGCCGACGACCTCCTGCTCTTCGCAAAGCTCGACCTCGACATGGTAGGGCTGGGCCCCTACCTGCCCCACCCGAAGACGCCGCTCGGAGAGGCCCCTCTGGGTGAGGTGCCAAACAGCGAGGAGATGACCTACAAGATGGTGGCGCTCACGCGCCTCGTCTGCCCCGAGGCCAATATCCCGAGCACCACCGCCATCGCCACGGTCAACCGCGCCACGGGCCGCGAGCTCGCGCTCTCGCGCGGCGCCAACGTGGTGATGCCAAACGTCACGCCCGTGGCATATCGAGCGCTCTATGAGATCTATCCGGGCAAGGCGTGCATCAACGAGACGGCCGAGGCGTGTCAGGGTTGCCTCGCGCGCCGCATCGCGAGCCTCGGGCGCAAGCTGGGCGAAGGCCCGGGCTCAAGGCAAAGGTCGCGGTCGCGTTGACAACCGCGGTGCGCGTCGCGCACACTATCTCGATATGCCGCGTGTGATAGGCTCTCTTCGTAGAGGTAACATCATGAGATACCTGGTGGTTTTTTTTCTCATCGCTTCGATAACTGGGCTTGGCGCCGGATGCGGCGGCAGCTCCCCCGCCGCCGGTCATGTGAGCCTCATCACTGTCGACGCGGCCGATGAGGTCGCGTGCCCGGGCGGGGGCTACCAGATCTACACGGGCCTCGACAAAAACCGTAACGGGGAGCTCGACGATCCCGAGCTGCTCGCCGGGTCGAGCTGGGCCGTCTGCACCGGCACCTTGGGCACGACGGGCGTAGACGGCCAGGGCGCCCTCTCATCCGCACCGAGGCGGCCTTGCCCGACAGCGTCTGCCCTTTGGGCGGCGTGTTGATCTACGCCGGCATCGACGTCAACCGCGACGGGGTGCTCGGCGACGACGAGGTAGACCTCGCAAACCCCACCGAGCACCTGTGCTCGAGCGGCGCTGTGGACCCCTTCGAAGGCGTGGTCTTCCTCGCGCCTACCACGGCCGATAACCTGGCCTTGTACAAGGCCGACGCCCGGGGCGGCGAGCCCGTAAAGCTCGCGGCCACCACCGACGCCGCGAGCTCGCTGGGTAATGTCGTAGGTACGAGCGACCCCTTCTATTTCCCTAACACCTTCAAGGCCTCTCCCGACGGCCGGATGGTGGCCTTCATGGCCATGATGCGCGTCACGGATCCCATGGAGCTCTATGTCGCGAGTCTCTACGAAGACCGGCCTTTGACCAAGGTCTCGGGGCCGATGGGGACGGGCAAAGGGATCCTCGAGTCCACGGGGTTCGCCTGGTCGCCCGACGGCGCGCTCTTGGCCTACCGCGCGGTGACCGCGAGCGCCAACCCGGACTTGCTGGTCGCCACGGCGCAGAGCCCCGGCACCTCGGTGAGCGTCACGAGCGACCTCGCGAGCACGGGAGGGGTTTTGAGCTTCGCCTTCTCGAAGAGCAGCCGCTTCTTGGCTTATCTTGCGAACCTCGACGGGGCCGAGACCACGAGCGACGAGCTCTACGTCACCCCCGCGGGTGAGGAAGCGCAGGCTCGGCGCGTCGGCACCTTCTCTGGCAGCGTCGTAGAATACTTGTGGCCATGAGGTAGCGCGGTCGTCCGGAAGGTGGTGGTATCATGCGAGCCGCGATCGTCTTGTGGGTGAGCTTTTGCGGCGTGGTCGCGCATGCCTATCAGCCCCCGAGCACCGAGATGATCGAGCGTTATCGCCGCGACGGGTCCTTCGAGGCGCGGCTCGCGCGGGCGCGCGGCGCCGGCAACCACCGCATCGATCCGCGGCTCTTGCGTAAGGCCGAGCTTCGCGCGCTCGAGGCGCTCGGCTCGATGGCGGCCCCCGAAGAGGGCGGCGTGGCCGGCGCTTTCTCGGGTCCGGCGCCGTGGATGGACGGCATCGTCACCACGGGGACCTTGCGGGCCTTGGTCTTGCTCCTCGAGTTTAACGACTATCCGCACACGGTAGGCGCGGCGACCATGGGCGCGAAGATCTTCGGTGCCGGCAACACGCAGGACTACCCCTACGAGAGCGCGCGCAACTTCTATCGGCGGTCTTCTTATGGTCAGCTCGAGATCACGGGTGACGTGCTCGGGTGGTACAGGTTCTCGCAAAACCGCGCGGCGCTCCCCGGGGACACCGGCGTCATGGTGCAAGAGGCGTTGAGTCATTACGACGCGCAGGGCTACGACTTCTCTCCTTACGACAACGACGGGGACGGGCAGATAGACCTCATCATCGTGGCCTGGACTGGCCCGGACACGGGCTGGGGCAGCTTCTGGTGGGCCTACGCCGCGAGCTTCGGCGATCAGAGCTTCACGGTTGACGGGCTGCGCTTAGGTCGCTTCAACTGGCTTCCCGAGACGAGCGCCACCAACGTCTTCATCCACGAGCTCGGCCACGCCCTGGGGCTACCCGACTACTACGACTACGACGACAGCGTGGGCCCGCGAGGCGGGGTCGGCGGGCTCGATATGATGCACGCGAACAAGTATGACCACAACGCCTTCAGCAAGTTCCTGCTCGGCTGGATAACGCCGACGGTGGTCACCTCGAAGGCCACCGGCCTTACGGTGATGGCCATGAGCGACGCCACCACGCGCGATGCGGCCAGGGCGTTTTTGCTCACGAACACGGCGCAGCAGACCACCCCCTTTGGCGAGTACTTCATGGTCGAGCGACGCCGGCCCGCGAAGAACGACCTCGAGATGAGGGAGGACGGCTTTCTCATCTGGCACGTCGACGCGCGCCTCAACGCCGCAGAGACGGGGTTTTTGTTCAACAACAGCGACACGAGCCACAAGCTCTTGCGGCTGGTCGAGGCGGACGGCCGCGAGGACATCGAGGCGGGTCTCTTGGCGAGCGGCAACGACTACTACAAGCAGGGCCGGATCTTCGGCCCTTACACGCCCCAGAGCAGCACCTGGTACAGCGGCAGCCCGAGCTATCTCGGCGTAAGTGGCATCGCCCCGGCGGGGAGCCTCCTGGCGTTGAACCTCTATCGTGATGGGACGGAGCCCTCGGGGTCGCCTCTGGCGCCGAGCTTGCCCGCGGGGGAGGTGGGTTACCTCGGACGGCTGGTTTATGGTTTCGACGCGACGGGGGTTTTGGACTTGGAGAGCGGCATCTTGGACGCCGAGCTCGAGATCGGCACGACGCCCGGGGGGGGCGATCTCTACAGCGGTGTCGTCACAAGCTCGCCCTTCGTCTTCGTCGCGTATTTGCTGCACAACCAGCAGGCGACGGCGCGGGTTCGCTTCAGAAACGGCGTTGGTATCTATTCGAGCTGGTCTACGAGCAGCACGCCGATCGTGGTCAAGCGTCCGCAGATAACGAGCATCGAGCCTCCCTCGGCCGCGGTCGGTGAGAGGATCGTGATCGGGGGCATCGGCCTCGAGGAGGCAGAGCAGGTGTTCTTCTCGGGCTTAACGTCGGCGGCTGCCTTCACCTTCGAGAGCGCGAGCAAGATCTCGGCGCCGGTTCCCAACAACGCGCTCACGGGGCCTATCAAGGTCGGCTTCCCTTGGGGGAGCGCGGCGAGCGCCGTGTCGCTGGTGGTGGTGCCGCAGATCGAGATAAGACCCGCCTTCGTGACCTTCCTCGCGGGCCGAGAGGTCTCGCTCACGGCGCTCATGGCCGGCGTCGCCTCGTCCGCGATCACCTGGAGCACCGAGCGCGGGCAGCTCACGACTCGTGCCGAGGGCGAGGTCGTGCTCATGGGGCTCGGGGCGGGCGAGAGCACGACCATCGTGGCGCGAAGCGTCGCGGATCCGAAGCTCGTGGCCACGGCCGAGGCCCACGCGCTCTCGGCGGATCTCTGGCCGGACGGCAAGGTCGACCTGCTCGATCTCGCCGTCCTCTATCGCCACTTCACCGGCGCCTTGGAGCTCTCCACGGAGCCGCCAGCTCGCCACAAAGACCTCGACGGCGACGGCGACATCGACGACGATGACCTCGAGATCTTACGGGGGGCGATGTGAGATCACTAGTACCTCGCCGCAGAAGTTTTGACGGGTTCTTCGTCCGATACGGCGCCTGCGACCTTTGTGCTCGCTCGCGCTGTCCTCGCCGTAGCTACGGCTACGACTGCGGAATCGCGAGCTGCGCGCGAAGCTCTCGGCTGCCGTCTCGAACGAATTCAACCGATCAAAACCTCTGTGGCGAGGTACTAGGCGTCGAGCGACGCCTCGTCGGCTTCGCCCGCAAACGCGGCGGGCATTGGCTCTTCGCGCCGCGCGGCGGCGGCGCGCCTTCGCCGATCGAGCCCTCCCCCTCTGGCGTAAACCCGGGCGACGCGGTGCTCGTGCGCCCCGCCGGGGCCGCGCGGCGCAAGATGCGGGCGAGCGTGTCGGTAGTTACGGTGCTCGGCGATCCGCGGCGCGAGCAGGTGCAGGTGGAGATGCTCGTCTGCGAGCAAGGCCTGCCCACAGACTTCGATCCCGAGACGCTCGCCTTCGTCGCGTCCTTGCCCGAGGTCGACGCCGAAGAGGTGCTGGCGCGCGAGCCCCTCCGCCGCGACCTCCGCGAGGTCACGCACGTGACCATCGACGGCGAGGACGCCCGCGACTTCGACGACGCCGTGGCCGCGCGCCAAGAGGGCACGAAGGTCCGCGTGTGGGTCTCGATCGCCGACGTCGCGCACTACGTGCCCGCAAGCTCGGCCATCGACCGCGACGCGCGGGCGCGCGGCACGAGCGTCTACTTCCCGCACCGCGTCATCCCCATGCTCCCCGCGCGGCTCGCCGACGATCTGTGCTCGCTCGTGCCGCACAAGCCGCGGCGCTGCCTGACCTGCGAGATGCTCGTCCACGCGGACGGGCGCTGCACGGACACCCGCATCTATGACTCCCTCATACAAAGCGCCGCGCGCCTCACCTACGAGGAGGTGCAGCGCGTCCTCACAAACGAGCCCGCGCCCAAACCCCCTTGGGCGGGCGCCCTGCATAGCCTCACCGTCGCCGCGCGTGCCCTGCGCGCCGGGCGCTACCGCCGCGGCGCCATCGAGCTCGAGCTGCCCGAGGCGCAGATCTCGCTCGACCACGAGGGCCGCGCCCTCGACGTGCACGAACGCACGCGCACCGAGGCCCACCTGCTCATCGAGGACCTCATGATCGCCGCCAACGAGGCCGTAGCTTCGACGCTGCTCGCGCAACGTCGGCCCACGCTGTTTCGCGTCCACGAGGCGCCGGACAAGGAGCGCATCGCCGCGCTCGCGACCTTCGCCGGCACCTTGGGCTTGTCGCTCGACGTCGCCGCGACCAAGGAGCCGAGCGAGCTCGCGCGCCTCGCGCGACGGCTCGCCGCCAACCCGCGCGGCAAGGCCTTTATGCCGCTCTTGTTGCAGAGCCTCGCTCGGGCACGCTACGACAAGCACAACCTCGGCCACTACGGGCTCGCCTCGCGCGCCTACCTGCACTTCACCTCCCCCATCCGCCGCTATCCCGACCTCATCGTGCACCGCTCGCTCCGCGCGCCACGAGGCGCCGGGAGTAAACTCGCAGATCTCGCCCTCAAGACCTCAGAGCTCGAACGCCGCGCCGAGAGCGCCGCGCGTCAGGTCGAGCAGCTCATGGCCTGTCACGTGGCCAAGCGCCACCTGGGCGAAATCTTCGTGGTCATCGTCACGGGCGTGCACGCCGCGGGGGCGTTCGTGCGCACGGTGTCCAAGCCCGGCACGCCATGGCTCGAGGGCCTCCTGCCTTGTCGTGAGCTCGGCGACGACTATTACACCGTGCTCGGCGCGGAGCAGGCGCTCGTCGGTCGCCGCTCGGGGCACCGCATAGCGCTCGGTGATAAGCTCGAAGCGAGGCTCGCGCACGTCGACCTCGAGCGACGGCATATCGACTTCATGCTCACGCGCGAGAGCGCCGCGCGCCCGCCCCTACATGGGCGAGCCCGTCCCGCGTGACGCCACCGCTGCGCTGTCTCGGCGGCGTTGACGCTGGCGCAGATCGATGGCTACTGTGCCCATAAGATGCAAACGCACGAGCAGCAAGCCCAGGCCTACCAAACACAAGTGTGGCGGAACATGACGCCGGCGCAGAAGTACAGGTGCATGGTGGATCTGCTAGAGTTTGCGCGACGCTGCAAGCGCGCTCGGTTGCGCGCCATGCATCCCGACTGGGACGAGCAAAGACTCGAGCAGGCCGTGCGGGAGGCCTTTTTGTATGCACACACGTGACTTCAGCATCTTCACGTCTGCGCTCGAGGGCATCGGCGTCGAATACATGGTAACGGGCTCAGTGGCGGCGATGATCTACGGCGAGCCGCGGATGACCAACGACGTCGACCTGGTGCTACATCTCACCGCCAAGCAGCTCGGTGCATTCTGCGCGGCCTTTCCTGACAAGCACTTCTACTGCCCGCCTGTCGAGATCATGCGCATCGAGCTCGCCAGGCGCGAGCACGCCCACTTCAACCTGATTCATCACGAGACCGGCCTCAAGGCCGACTGCTATTTATTCACGGGCGACGAGCTGCACGCGTGGGCCCTGAGGCGCCGTACCCGGATCGAGCTCGAAGGCGGCGTCGCGATGTGGATCGCGCCAGCCGAGTACGTCATTGTTCGCAAGCTCGAGTATTTTCGCGAGGGCGGCTCCGACAAACACCTGCGCGATATCCAAGGAATCGTCGCCCAGAGCAGCGAGAGCGTCGATTGGACGTTGGTGGAGGAGGCGTGCGCAAAGCGCGGCCTACGCGAGTTGTACCTACGAGCGCGCCCGCCGCAATAGAGTAGACACGAAGAGAAGAGACCGGCAAAATCACGCGGCGCGCGCGCGAGGAGGAGCAAGTGAACGAGTTGCTCGTGCTTCAACATCATCCGGGCGAGGACCTCGGCGTCATCGGCGATTTTCTGCGCCGCGAGGGACTCGCCTGGCGGGTCATCCGCCCCTACATGGGCGAGCCCGTCCCGCGTGACGTCACCGCGGCGCGCGGCGTCATCGCGCTCGGCGGCCCCATGAGCGCCTACGACACGGGCGCCTTCCCCTTCCTCCGCGACGAGATCTCGCTTTTGCAAGCCGCGCTCGACGCCGGCAAGCCCGTCCTCGGCATCTGCCTCGGCAGCCAGCTCCTCGCCGCGGCTCTCGGCGCGCGCGTCTATCCCGGCAAAGAGAAGGAGATCGGCTGGGGCGCGGTGCAGCTCACGCTCGACTTTCGCGCCGATCGGCTCTTCGCCGAGGTGCCAACCACCTTCATGGCGCTGCACTGGCACGGCGACGTCTTCGAGCTGCCAAAGGGCGCGATCTCGCTCGGGCACTCGGCCAAGACACGGCACCAGGGCTTTCGCCACGGCGCCAACGCCTACGGCCTCTTGTTCCACCTCGAGGTGACGCCCGCGCTCGTGCGCAACATGATCTCGAGCTTCGAAGATGAGCTTGGTGCCGCAGGGGCCTCGGCCGAGGTCATCGAGCGCGGCCTCGCGTCACACATGGCAGAAGTTCAACAGACGGGTGACAAGGTCTTCACCGCGCTCGCCCGCCTTTGCAAGCAAGAGGAAACATGATCTCCACCCCTCCCCCACAACCGACCAAGCCCCTCATCACCCACATCTACACCGCCGACCCCTCAGCGCACGTCTTCGAGGGCAAGATCTACATCTACCCGTCGCACGATCTCGACCTCGACCTCGCGAGCAACGACAACGGCGATCAGTACCAGATGACCGACTATCACGTCTTCTCGCAGCCCGATCCCTTCGGCCCCGTGCAAGACCACGGCGAGGTGCTGCACGTCAAAGACGTGGCGTGGGCGAAAAAGCAGATGTGGGCGCCCGACGCCGCCCACAAAGACGGCCGCTACTACCTCTACTTCCCCGCGAAGGATCACGACGGCGTCTTCCGTATCGGCGTCGCCGTCGCGCCTTCGCCCTACGGTCCGTTCGTGGCCGAGAAGAAGCCCATCGCCGGAAGCTTCAGCATCGACCCGTGCGTGTTTCGCGACGACGACGGCGCGCACTACCTGTACTTCGGCGGCCTCTGGGGCGGGCAGCTCCAAAATTGGGCGGGAGGCAAGTTCGACCCCGACGCCAAGCTGCTGCCCGCAGGCGAACCGGCCCTCTGCCCGAAGGTGGCGCCGCTTACGGACGACATGCTCTCGTTCTCCTCGCCGCCGCGCGATCTCTGCATCACCGACGAGAGCGCGCGCGCCCTGCTCGCGGGCGACAATGGGCGGCGGTTCTTCGAGGGGCCGTGGATGCACAAGCACCGCGGCACTTACTATTTTTCTTACTCCACGGGCGACACGCATCAGCTCGTGTACGCCACGGGCAAGAGCCCGCTCGGGCCTTTCCAATATCGCGGCGTCGTGCTCACGCCGCCTATCGGCTGGACCACGCACCACTCGATCGTCGAGTTCGAGGGCCGTTGGTTTCTGTACTACCACGACGCCTCGCTCTCGGGCGGCGTGGACAACAAGCGCAGCGTCAAGGTGCAGGAGCTGTTCTATAAAGACGACGGCACGATCATCACGATGAATCCTTAAGCGCCGCGCAAAAAGCGCGCGGCCTTCTCGGCGTGCGCGAGCGTGTCGATCATCGCGTCGTAGGTCCACGCGCCGTAGCGCCCGACGGAGATGATGGCGTTTTGCTTGAGCCAGTCGAGGATGAGCTTTGCCGCGGCGCGGCCGGTGCGATCGAGGATCACATAAGCGCAGTCGATGGTGGTGCGGGTAAGGAGCAATGGCTCCTCGCGCGCGCCTAAGAGCCCGACCTTACGCAGCCCCGAGAGCACCGCCTCATCCGTGACGGGGACAGGCGTGCCGCGCCGGTGCGAGACCTCGACATAGAGCGAGCGGCAGCCCGGGGGCGCAAGCTCTGGCATAACGGCGCTCGGCGAGCCCACGCGGTAGAACGGGAGCTCGAAGTCGGGGTAATAGGTCCAGTGGGCGTCGCGCGGCGCGTTGGGGCTCGAAAGGCCGACGTCCCAATAGGTCACGCTAGCCGCGCGCAGCTTCGCTGTGGCCTCGCGCACCACCTCGGGAGGATCCCAAAGACGCGCCATAAGCTCTGCGAGCGGCATGGTCGAGACGAGCTTGCGGTAAGAGATATCCTCGCCCGTATGCAAGGTGACTCGCGCGCGTCGCCAGTCGATGCGCGCGACCTCCGCCTCGAGGCGCACGGGGCCTTCGAGCTTTGCGCGTAGACGCTCGGCAATTTGCCCGATGCCGCCGCGCCGCGGATACCAGAACCTCGCGTTGTAACCTACCGGCGCCTCCGCAGAAGACTCGAGCGCCCCCAGCAGCACCTCGCGCGGCGTGGGCGACGGCAAAAACCGCGCGCACCAATCGCCATCCATCTCCGCCGGCGGCACCGTCCAGAGCTTCTCGTTGTAGGGGCGAAAAAAATGTCGCGCGAAGCCCTCCCCGAAGCGCCCCTGGATATGGTCCTCGAAGGTCTCCTCCTTGCGCGGCTTCGCTTCGCGCGCCTCGAAGTAGCCGAGCAGAAGCTCGGCCACGAGCGCGGGCGGGCGCCCGTAGGTGTTCGTCTGATACGGATAAGGAGTAGTGATGCCGCCCGCGTAGACCGCCGCCCGGCGCGTGTGGCTCACGAGATCATCGCCGGCGAGCCGCGCGATCCCCTCGCCGTGCAGCCAGTGCCCCGTCATGTCGAACACGAAGCCCTGCCGCAAAAAGGAACGCGCGAGGCCCCCCACCTCGCGCTCGCGCTCGAGCAAGAGCGCCTGCTTCCCTATGGCCCGCGCGCAGAGAAGACCACAAAGCCCCGCGCCGAGCACGATGTCAGCGCCCACTCAGTGCGCGCCTTCGGCCTCGAACTGCTGCACCTCCTCCTCCCAGGGCTCGGGCGAGGTCGTGAGCACCTCCCGCGCCGTCGCCGCGCGCCCGCGCTCGGCCGCCTTGCGACGCGCGCTCGGATTTACCCGCCGCGCCTGCTCGCGCTTGACCTGCTCGAGCAGCCGGTCGTGCGCGAGATCGATCGCCTTGTACATGTCCTCTGCCACCTCGACGATGTTGATCGGCTTGGCCTTCGGGATGATCACGGTCACCCGACACTCCTTGTCCTTGCCGTCGCGCACGTTGCCGATGGTGTTGAGCTCGATCTCGGTGCGCACGGCAGGTTTATCGATGATCCTCATCAGCGCCTTGCCTAGCTTCTGCTCCGCGTGTTCATGCAGCGCCGGGGTTAGATCCATGTGACGAGCTTTAATGATCACTCTCATGCACGCCTCCTGGTACGGATTCACTGCTCGCCCGACGGCGACGACTCGCCGCCGCCAGGCACGACGAAACCCAAGCCCTCGCGACGCGAGTGCTGCTTGGATAAACGCTCTTCTTCTCGGAGAAAAAACAGGCTCCCTCGCCATCACGAACGAACTCAGCCCGCAACACGACCCCCGTTCGGCGCCATCGTAAAGCGCGCCGCGGTTCGATAACTCCAAGTATACCATTATACAACGCCCAAAAACGTCTCTATATTCTTGTGTCGGCCGCAAATACGAAGCAAGGGGGCTTTTTAAAGAATAAGCGACGACGGAGGTCTCGTGACCCAAAGACCGGTCATTCATCTCGTGGACGGCAGCGGCTATATCTTCCGCGCCTTCTTCGCCATAAGGCCGCTCTCGACCCGCGACGGCCTGCCCACAAACGCCGTCCTCGGCTTTATCCGCATGCTCGGCAAGCTCATCAAGGAAGAGCGGCCGCAATTTTTGGGCATCGCCTTCGACGGGCCCATAAAGACCTTTCGCCACGCGATCTACCAAGACTACAAGGCCAACCGCGCGGCGCCGCCCGAGGACCTCGTGCCGCAGTTTACGCTCGTCCGCGAGCTCGTCGCCGCCATGGAGATCCCCGCGCTCGAGGCTTTGGGCTTCGAGGCCGACGACGTCCTCGCCACCTTGGCCACCCGCGCCGTCGCGGCCGGCTACGACGTCGTGATCGTCTCGGGCGACAAGGATCTCATGCAGCTCGTAAGCCCCAACGTCATCATCTACGACCCTATGAAAGAGCGGCGCTTCGCCCGCGCGGAGGTCATCGAGCGCTTCGGGGTGCCGCCCGAGCGCGTGGTCGACGTGCTCGGCCTCGCCGGCGACGCGAGCGACAACATCCCCGGCGTGCCCAAGGTGGGCGTAAAGACCGCGGCCAAGCTCATCCAGGAGCACGGCGACATCGAGGCGGTGATCGCCGCCCTGTCGCTCCCCGCGCGCGCGCAGAAGGCCGCCGAGCGCTCGGTGGTCGAGAACGCCGCGAGCGCGCGGCTCTCGAAGCGCCTCGCGAAGCTCGATCACGACGCCAGGGTGACGCTCGACCTCGCGGCGCTACGCTACCGCCCCGCGGACCCCGAGAAGCTCGCGCCCTTCTTGCGGCGCATCGAGGCGACAGGGCTCTTGCGCGAGCTCGAGGTCCAAGCTCCCGCTCCCACGCCCGCCCCCGAGCCCGACAGCGCAGATCCTCTCCTCGCCTGGGCGCTTCACCCCATCGACCGCTCGCGCTACG
>CAYXQW010000039.1:0-12233 GCA_964466695.1 uncultured Bdellovibrionales bacterium | reverse complement strand
CTTGGCCGACGGCGACGGCAACCGCCTGCGGATGCGCACGATCGTCACCGACCGCGACTACTACCGCCACCTGCTCCACAACCTCACCGGGCTCGTGGCCGAGGAGCGCCAGGCCGAGCTCATGGTCAACGAGATCCACGAGCTGCGCGCTACGCTCAACCGCGACGCCAAGCAGAACATGCCGCTCGACGTGGCGGCTTATCGCTGGTTGAGCGATCGCTACGAGCCCACGGCGAAGCGCCTCGCGCCCCTCGTGGGCAAGCGCGGCATGCCCGCCGAGCTCTACTGCCAGATCCTCGAGCACAAGTGGTTCCTCTCCGAGCGCGCGCGCGAGGACGTCGGGCTCGAGGCGGCCACCATCGACTACCTGCGGCGCTTCCAACGCGCTCAGGAGCAAGACACCCCGCCGAGCGAGGTACCCGAGCTTGTTCCGAAATCGCATGAACGCTAGCATCTCCTCGTGGCTTCGATTCTCGTGGTCGACGACGAGCGCTCGATGCGCGAGTTCCTGCAGATCTTGCTCGCGCGCGAAGGGCATGAGGTGCGCCTCGCCGCCGACGTCGCGGGCGCTTTGCGCAGCCTAGAAGAGCGCGAAGCCGATCTCGTCTTCACCGACCTCAAGCTCCAAGGCGGCAGCGGCATGGAGATCTTGCGCCACCTGCGCGACAACAGCGCCGGCACGCAGGTCATCATGATGACCGCCTACGCCACGGCCGAGAACGCCGTCGAGGCCATGCGGCTCGGCGCCTACGACTACCAGCTCAAGCCGTTCAAGGTGAGCGAGGTGCGCGCCATAACCGCGAAGGCCCTGGAGAAGGCGGCGCTCTTGCGCGACAACGCCATCTTGCGCGCCCAGCTTCGCGAGCAGCGCGCCCGGGGCCGCATCATCGGCCGCTCGGCCGCCATGCTCGAGGTGATGGCCTTGATCGACAAGGTCGGGCCCACAAAGAGCAGCGTGCTCATCGAGGGCGAGAGCGGCACGGGCAAGGAGCTCGTAGCGCGCGCCCTGCATGAGGCGAGCCCGAGGTGCGACGCCCCCTTCGTCGCCGTAAACTGCGGCGCCATCGCCGAGAGCCTGATCGAGGCGGAGCTGTTCGGCCACGTGGCGGGCGCCTTCACCGGGGCGGTGCGCACGCGCCAGGGTCTGTTCGAGGCGGCCAGCGGCGGCACCTTGCTGCTCGATGAGATCAACGCCTTGCCGGCGGCCATGCAGGTGAAGCTCCTGCGCGTCTTGCAAGAGCGGCACGTGCGCCGCGTGGGTGATGACGTCGAGCGGCCGGTGGACGTGCGCATCATCGCGGCCGCGAACGAGAGCCTCGGCGAGCTCGTGCAGCGAGGGCGCTTTCGCGAGGACCTGTTCTACCGCCTGCACGTGGTGCGCATCGTGGTGCCGCCCTTGCGCGAGCGGGTGGAGGATATTCCGCAGCTCGCGCGCGCCCTCATCATCGAGCGCGCCGAGGAGCTCGGCAAGCCCATCCCCCAAATCGAGCCCGACGCCATGCGCGCCTTGCAGAGCTATGATTTCCCCGGCAACGTCCGCGAGCTCGGCAACTTCATCGAGCGCGCGGTGACGCTCGCGGGGGGCACGAGCTTGCACCTCGAGGACTTCCCGGCCGCGATCCGCGGCGCCGAGGCCAAGCTTCCACCTACGCCGAAGCTCCCCGAGGCCGGCCTCGACCTGCCGCGCGTGCTCGACGACCTCGAGCGGGGGCTCATCGTTGAGGCCTTGCAAAGGACGGCCGGGGTACGCACGCGCGCGGCGAGCCTGCTCGGGCTCTCCTTTCGCTCCTTGCGCTACAGGATGCGCAAGCTCGGGCTCTTGGACGGGGAGCCGTAAGCCTTACTCGCCAGCAGGACGGCCGTCTCGAGCGCCGCCATCATGCCGTCGGGCCGCGCGCGATTTTGGCCCGCGATGTCGTAGGCGGTGCCGTGGTCGGGCGAGGTGCGCGGCACCGAGAGCCCGAGCGTGACGTTAGTCGAGCGGCCGAACGCGAGGAGCTTTACGGGGATCAAGGCCTGGTCGTGATAGAGCGCCACCACCCCGTCGTACTCGCCGCTCACCGCGCGGCAGAAGAGGGTGTCGGCGGGGTGCGGGCCCGAGAGGAGGAGGCCCCGCTCCTCGGCCGCGTATACCGCGGGCCGCAAGATCTTGTCCTCTTCCTCCCCGAGCAGCCCGGCCTCGCCCGCGTGCGGGTTCAAAGCTGCGAGCGCGAGCCGCGGCGACTTGATGCCGAGGTAGTCGACGAGCGCGCGGTGCAAGAGCTGCGCGACCTCGACGATGCGCGATGCGGTGATGCTCTCGATGGCGCGCCGAAGCGGGAGGTGGGTAGTGACGAGCGCGGTGCGGAGCTTCTCGGAGAAGAACGCCATGGCGGTGGGGCCCAAGGCGAGCTCGCGCGTGAGGATCTCGGTATGCCCGCGGTCCTCGCTGCCGGCCATGCTCAAGGCGTGCTTGGAGATCGGGGCGGTCACCAGCGCACAGGCCTCGCCGAGGCGGCAAAGCTCGATGCCGCGCATCAAGGTCGAGAGCGCCGCCCGCCCGCTCTCGGCGCTCGGCTCACCTACGGCGCCCGTGAAGCTCTCCACGGGGGCCGCGCGGCAGACCTTCGAGCCGAGGCGCTCACACATCGGCTCGACCAAGTTTGCAGGACCGACGAGCACGAGGCTCACGTCGTGCCGCGAGGCGAGGAAGCGGGCGGCCGCCCGCTCGGTGACCTCGGGGCCGATGCCCGCCGGATCTCCCAAGGTGACGACGAGGCGCTTCACCGCGCTCAAAGCTTGACCTCGACGAAGGCCTTGCGCCGAAGCTCCGCGATGAAGAGCTGCATCTGCCGCTCCATCTCGTGCTGGTAGAGCTCGTTGCGCATGGCGTCGAGCGCCTGCGGGCTATCGCAAGAGGCGAGCGGCACCGCGAGGCGCTCTTGCACCTTGATGATGTGGAAGCCGAAGCTCGTCCGCACCACCTCCGAGATCTCGCCTGGCTCCAAGGCGAACGCCGCGTCCTCGAAGGGCTTGACCATCTCGCCGCGCGGGAAACAGCCGAGCTTGCCGTCGGGAGCGGCCTTGTCGTCGGAGTGTTTCATGGCGTAGAGCGCGAAGTCGGCGCCGTGCACGAGCTCGGAGCGGAGCCGCCGCGCCTCGTCGCGCCGCCGCGCCACCTCCTCCTCGGGTGTCCCCTCCGCTACGGCGAGCAAGATGTGCGCGGCGCAGACCTGCGTCGTGCCGCCGCCGCCCACTCGCTCCGCGCAGCGCTTGCGCACGTCGGCCTCGCTCACCTGCACCCGCCCCTGCACGCGAAACTGCAAGAGCCGCGCGCGCTCGAGCTGCTCGCGCAGCTTCGCGCGGTAGTCGCTCCAGGTCATGCTCTGGCCGTAGAGGGCCGCCTGGAGCTGCTCGCGCGAAAGGCCGTTGGTGCGCTGCACCTCCTCGATCGCCCGGTCGATGTCTTGCTCGCTCACCCCGAGCTGGTCGCGGCTGCGCGAAAGCTCGCGGGCGATGATGCGCTCGCCGATGTCGATATCGAGCACCTGCAGGTAGAGCTCGCGCCGCCGCGCCTCGCGCTTTTGCGGATCTTCGATCTCCTCGAGCTGGGCGAGGTAAGGGGCGACCTTCGCGTGCAGCTCGCGCTCGGTGATGATGTCGTCCTCGATCACCGCCACCACGCGATCGGCTACCTCGCGACCGTTCGCGCCGGTCGCCGGGGTCGCGGCCACGAGGCCCGCGAGCAAGAGCTCAATGTATGCGATCAAGCTGATCCTCCATGATGGTGATCGTGACACCGCGGCGAAGCTCTAAGCGCTTCGCCTCCTCGGCGCTTTGCGCCTTCTCGAGACGCAAGGTCCGCTCCACCCGCTCGCGCACCGCCGCCAGCGAGAGCGTCTCGGCGGGGCGGCGCTCTAGCACCTTGAAGAGATAGTAACCATTGTCCGTGACCTGCACCTCGCTCACCTTGCCGGGCGGCAGCGAGAAGCACACCTCGTCGAACATCCGCGGCATCACCCCGCGCGGCACGAGCCCGAAGCCCGCGACGTTCTTGGCGTCCGGGGCGACCGAGTACTTGATCATGGCGTCCTCGAAGGAGAGACCCGCCTTGATCTCGGCGAGCGCCTGGCGCGCCTCGCTCTCGGTCTTGCACACGATGTGCAGCGCACGGACCCGCTCGGGCTCTTCCAACACCTCCGGGTGCTCGCTCACGTAGGCCTCGATCTCTTGGTCGGTCACCGCCACGCGCGAGAAGACGCGCTCGCGCAGATACTTGCGGATGAGGAGCAGATCGCGGAGGTCGTTCTTGAGCTCGGCCGGCGTCAAGTCCTGCGCCTGCATGGTCGCGTGGAGCTCCTCCTCGCTCCAGCCCGAGCGCGTGCGAGCGAAGGCCGCCTCCACCTCGCTGCTCGTGACGATGATGTTCGCTCGCTCGACCTCCTGCAACAAGAGGCGCCGGTCGATGATGTCCTCGAGCAAGGCCTTCTTCTGCGCTTGTTCGTGGGCGCCCTCCTGCCGCAGGCGGCGATACTCGCGGTTGAAGTCGTTCGCGTAGATAGGGATGTCGCCCACCATCGCGACCACCGACCTGTCATCTCGCCGCCCGAGGCAGGAGATGACCACAGGCAGCGCGAAGATCAGCAGGGAGCGCCACGTTCTCTTGCACATCTAGCGGCCTCTTAGCTCGGAGAGGGGCTCGTCGAAAAGGGTCACGGGATAACGCGCGCGCAGATCGCGCAGGTAGGTCTGGAAGCGCCGCGAGCGATCGTCGCCGCCGAGCCGCGCGCGGATCTCGGGCGCCACCTCCTCGAAGCTGCGCGCGTAAGAGTCTCGCTTGGCGAGCACGAGCAGCACGTGCCAACCTCGCGTGCTCTGCACCGCGGCGCTCGAGACCTCGAGCACCCCGAGGCGAAAGGCCGCCTCGGCGAAGCTCTTACCGAAGTCGCGCACGAGCTCGTCCTCGCTCACGAACGCGGCGAGCTCGCCGCCCCTCGTCCGCGCGGTGCTCGCGCGCGAGTGCTGCGCCGCGTAGCGACCGAAGCTCCGCGCCGCCTCCTCGGGCACGACGGCGCGGAGCTTGTCGATGATCTGACGCGCCAGGGCGCGGCCCTCGGCGGTGGGCAAAAGCTCGATGTGCGCCAGGCGGCGGCGTTCGGGCTGCATGTAGGCGCTACGGTGCGACTCGTAGTAGGCGAGCACGGCCTCATCGCTGATATCGTCTCCCTGCTCGTCGGCGCCGAGGTCGGCGAGGAGGAGCTTGCGCACCATGACCTTGCGCGCGGCGTCGACGACGTCGGGATCGCGATCGAGCCCCCGCGCGAGCGCGGCCTCCGCGAGCAGCTCGAAGCGCACCTGATCTTCGACGAACCTTCGCAGGGCCGCGGTGCTGCCGTAGCGCTCCTTGGCCGGACCTTGGGCGTCCAGGCGCCGTTGCAGATCGGAGAGCCGAAGCGTGGTCGTCCCCACGCGCGCCACCACCGGGCTCGGCTGCTCTGGGAGCTCGAAGCACCGGCCAGGCGGCGCGGACGCGGCCTCACAGGCGACGAGCCACAGCGCCGCGCACGCGAGCGCCAAGAGCCCGCGCAAAGAGCGATGATGTCGACTCCTCGTCATGAGGCTTGGACTCCTCGCACGAGCCGAGGCGCTCGACAAGGGCGGAGTAATCCCTACCAGCCGAGGTAGTACTCCGTGGAGAGCACATAGCCGGTGGGGACAACCTGGCGCGACTCACCACCATCAACCGGGGTGAGATACAATAGCTTCCGCCCCGAAATCCCGACCGCACCGGCATACGCCAACACCGCCGCGTCTTGCGACCAGGCGAAGCTCGACACGCAGACCCCGATCTCGGTGGGAAAAGACGTGGGGTCGCCGCCCGCGAGCGCCTTGACATAGAGGGTGTCGGCGCAATGGTTATCGAGGTCCCTGACCGTGAAGCCGAGGAAGACGCCGTCCGGCGACCAGGCCGCAGTGACCACGCTCTGCTCTGCGGCCACCCCGGAATAGACGAGCGTGGAGGCAGCCGTCGCGGTGGTGAAAGTGTAAAGCTCGACCGCGTCCTGGTTGGGCGGCTTTGCGTAGTAGTAGAGGTGCTCGCCGGTGGCCGACCAGAGATCGTTATTGTAAAAATGGATGTCCTCGTAGACCTCTATCGCCTCCGCGCCGAGCGCGGGAGCGACGCGCAGGCGACGGAGCTCACGACCGATCTCCAATACGAGTTCATTGTACGTGTAGGCGAGGTAGGCGCCGTCAGGCGACCAGAGGAGTTCGTAGACCGGAGCTGGGATCGGGAGACGCGCGGCGCTTTCGGGCGCCGCGGTGTCGAGCATGACCACCGCCGAAGACTCGACGAAGGCCACCACCGAGCCACCGCCTGGCTGCCATCGCGGGTTCACGGTTATATTGCCGTTCGCGGGCCAACACTCGGCAGATCCCGGACGCGTCCGCGCGACGCAGAGGCTATCATCCTCCCCCGTGCCCTGCTTCACGATGAACGAAAGGCGAGGGCCCTCGCTGTCTTGCGACCAAGGCGCAACGCCCAAGGAAGCCCCTCCAGCGCCGCTCAGATCGTCGACCCGAAAAGCGGTGTCGGAGGTGCGGTGCACGACATAGACCGAGCGCTCGTAGGTCGCGCCCTCCTCGCGAGAGTTGCAATCGAAGGCCAGCCACTCGCTGTCTCGTGACCAGGCGAGGTTTCGCGGGCTGCCCGCGCTATTCGCGTCGGGGCTCACGAGCCTCCTACCCGTGCCGTCGGCCATGACCGCGTAGGCTCGCGACAGAGCTCCCTCGGAGGCGATGTAAGCGAGGTAGCGTCCATCGGGAGACCAGACGGCGTCGCCTATGCTGTGTGAGGTCGACGAGAGACGCGAGACATTCACGGGCCTTTCGTCTCGCACGAGGCTTGTGACGTAGAGGTCCTGTGGGTTCGAGTCATCCATACGCGCCACGAAGGCCAACTTTCGGCGGTCGGGCGAGAGGATGAAGCTGTCGATGGTCCGCGTGGTGGAGGCAGCGGCCGCGAGTCGCCGCACCCCCGAGCCGTCTCGGTTGACGCGAAAGAGCTCGTTCATACCGGGACCATGCGCGATAAAGACCAACCCGGAGAAGGCCGCGGCCAGGTCGGTGCAGAGCTCTTGGATGGTGCCCGCGCTCGCCTCGAGCTCATCGAGCACGCCATCGCCGTCGGCGTCCGCCGCCACGATCACCCGCACGCCACCGTGGATGCAAGTCTCGTTAGGCTCCATGGGGCGCGCGTCGATGAGCACCTCGTCGCCGGCCGCCCCCAAAAGCCCCTCGGCGCCCGCGCAAACAGGCCAGCTCGAGGTGACCTCCGAGGGATCGAGCACGCCATTTTGATTCTGGTCTAAGCCCGAGTCTATCTGCTTACCGCCGCCTGGGCATTGCTCGAGCGTCGCATCGGAGATGGTGACGAGGCTGCTCTGCCCAGTGCGAGCATTGCTCCCACCACCGCAGGCATACAGCAAAACAGCCGCCGTCACGCATAAGGTCCTACTCATTCTACACCTCGTTCCACGACTGCGAGCAGCCGCTCATAAGCCCCCCGATTACCATATGAGATCATCCGCGAAGATGCTCAAGCTGGGGATGAATGGCAGTACCTCCAGGGCCGCGCCCTGACCGTCAGGGCTCGCGAGGAACAAGGTCGCGACGCCTCCTGCTGTGGGCGTTGCGACATAGGCCAGCGTGGCGTCGTCGCGCGACCAGGCGGGGACAGAGACGCAGCGCGCACCTCCCTCGGGCAGCAGAACATCGAGCTCATCGCCGCCGCCCGAAGGCTCGACCCTTATCGCGGCGGCGCAGCCCAGGGGGCCGTCGCCCACCGCATAGGCCAGGCGTGTACCGTCGTGCGACCAGGCGTAGCCGAGCACGCCGAAGCTCGTAGTTGCGAGGTAGATTATATCGGAGGCGGTACCGACCACGGCGTAGGAGTGCAAGCTCGAGATCTTTGCGGACGTCTTTGCGCGATAGGCGAGGCGCTGCCCGGTGGGATCGAAGCCGATGTCCTCCTCCACGTTCTCGTGGACGTTCACCGCCGCCTCGGCAAAGGGCGCGATGACGCGCAGGCGTCTTGTCGTGGCGTCACCTTCAATGTAGGCGATATGCGCGCCGTCGCTCGCCCAGGTCGCGCTGGTGATGCTTCTCGTGGTGTCCACCTGCATGAGCGTCCAAGGCGACCCCGACACCCCCACTGTCAAGATGCCGCTCGACGTAAAATCCTGTTGCCGTCCGGCGATCGTGAAGACGGGGGCGCCCGAAGGATCCCAGGCGGGGGGTACCGTCAGCTCGCCCATATCGATGCTGCCGTTGAAAGCTCCAGGTGTAAGCGGCGACGCGACCACGACAAGGATAGGATGGGAGGCGTCTTGCCGCGTCATATAAGCCACCTTCGGCGCCGCCTGGTCCGGCGACCAGGCGATGAAGTCGAGGGCGCTCGCCGTGCTGCAAGACTCGAGCTCGTCGAGCTGCGTGGGGCTCGAGCTTAAGCTCGGCTCGCTCAGGTAGAGTGAGTCATAGTAGGTCGAGTTGCACAGCCTCGCCTTGTTCACGAACGCGAGCCACCTGCCGCACGGCGACCAGGCCACGGCGGAGATCTGACGATCGGCGTTGGTGTTCTCGTTGATGCGCCGCCGCCCGGTGCCGTCGGCCATCACCACGAAGAGATCCGACGCCGCGCCCGCGTTCGCGACATAGGCGAGGCGCGCGCCGTCGGGCGACCAGGCGAGCGCCAAGACCTCGCTCGTGGAATCTGAGAGCCGCGAGGCGTTCACGGGCGATGCGTCGCTGACGAGGCTCGCAACGAAGAGATCGAGCGGCGCCATAGCCTCCATCTTGGCCAAAAAGGCGACGTGCTTGCGGTCGGGCGAGACCGCGAACGAAGCGATCGTCTGCGCAGCGGAGGCCGTGGCCGCGAGCTTTGTGAGACCCCCGCCGTCGGCGCCGACCTTGTAGAGCGCGCGGCTCTCGCTCGCAGCCTGCGGTGACCTGAAGACGAGCCCCGCAAAGTCCGCGGCGTAGGCCGAGCAATGAAGCACGCGCGTGCCGAGCGCGAGCTCGTCGGGATCGGCGACGCCGTCGGCGTTAGCATCGAAGAAGACCGTCACCGCGACCCCGCCTTGCGGACAACTGTCATCGGGCGGCGTGGCGGCGACGTCGATGAGCGAACCCCCGCCGGCGACGCCCACGACCCCCGTGACCCCCACGCACACGGGCCAGCTCGAGGTGATCTCCGCCGCGTCGAGGACCTTGTCGCGATTATTGTCCACCCCAGCGTTGACCTGATAGCCGCCACGCGGACACTGCAACGCGTCTACCTCGGAGACGGAGACGAGGCTCGAGAGCCCGGATGGGCTCCTGTCGCCGCCGCAAGCCGAGACGAGCACGAGCAAAGCAAAATAGCTCGAACGCTTCGAGAACATGACGAATCCTCCTCGCCGAGGATATTTTCTGGGCCAAATGGTGCGCATCTTATCCAGAAGACAGCTAAATTATAACCTTGCCGGACTGATCCCGCTTTCGTCAAGGTAAGCCTGGGTCGCACACAGTCGGGCCGCACAGGAGTTAACCTGTCGAGTTCTCTTAGGCTATGCTGCAACTACATACATTTTTTTGGAGAAGCGCTCATGAAGAGACTCGTGTGGTCGCTCGCCTTGTTCATCGTCTTGGGGCTCGGTTGCGGGCGCGCGCCGAGGCCGGTCGTAGCCACGAACGACGACGGGCACACCACCGACTATACGGAACCGCGACCTGCGCCGAAGGCCGAAGAGGAGGGCGAGCCCACGGGCCTCGACGAGCTCACGACAGCCTCGCCCGCCGAGCCGCGGCGCGCGAGAGGCGCGGGAGATAGCTCGAAGGAGCGCACCGCCAAGGCGACGCCTCCTTCGGCCACCAGGAAACGCGCGGCCGAGGACACCGCCGAAAGCGACGCCAAAGTCGCGCCCGTGGCCGCGCCGGATATGAAGGCCGGCCGCCACGACGATAACAAGCAATACAACCGCTTCCTCGCCTTCCTCGAGAGCAACGCGGAGCACGCGGTGTACAAGGTCGACGTAAGCGAGCGGCTGGTCCTGCGCGCGCGTGACCGCGACGGCCGGAGCTTGCCCAACTGCGAGGTGATGGTGAGCGCCAAGACGGGCAAGCGTCTGGCGCGCGCTGTCACTTACGCCGACGGCCGAACGCAGTTCTTCCCGCGCGCCGACAACCTCGTCGACGACACCGATTATACGGCCGAGGTCACGTGCGGCGCCGAGGTCGCGCGCGCGCCGTTTTCTCGCGCGGGGCCACGCGAGGTCGAGATCGCGTTCCCCTTCACCCGCGCCCTCCCGCCGCGCGCGCCGCTCGACATCGCGATCGTCATCGACACCACCGGCAGCATGCAAAACCAGATCGACAGGCTCAAGAAGACCCTGCGCGCCATCCACTTCCAGCTCACGAAGCTCCCGAGCAAGCCGGACCTCCGCTTCGCGCTCGTAGCTTATCGCGATCGCACCGACGACTACGTTACGAAGATCACGCCCTTTTCGCGCGACGTCGAGCTCTTCCAGCGCGCCGTCGACGACCTCGAAGCCGACGGCGGCGGCGACCTCCCCGAGGACATGCAGGCCGCCCTCGAGAAGGCGCTGCACGAGCTCGACTGGCGTAAAGACGCCATCAGGCTCGGCTTCGTCATCACCGACGCGCCGCCGCATGTCGATTATCGCGATCAGATCTTCAACTACCGCGAGGCCATGCGCGAGAGCCTGCGCCGCGGCATCAAGTGGGTGGGCATCGGAGCGGGCGGGCTGCCGATCGAGGGCGAGGTGGTGATGCGCCAGCTCGCGCAGCTCACCATGGCCGAGTACGTCTTCATCACCGACAGTCCTCCGGGCGACCGCGCGGGCGGCGGCGGCGAGGCGAGCCACCACGTCGGCGCCAACTACGTCGTGGAGAACCTCGACCAGGCGATCGTGCGGATCGTACGGCGCGAGCTCTCGCACCTCACCGACACCCCGAAGGACTTCGACGACACGCTCATCGCCAAGGCCGGTCCCGAGGCGCCGCGCGACGAGGTCCTGGGCGCCGCCGTCGAGGAGCTCGTCCGTCAGCTCGCCGACTACAGCTCCTTGCAGCTCGCGCCGAAGACCCCCGTCGCGGTGGTGCCGATCACAGCCAAGGAAGCGAAGCACCGCGAGGTCGCCGGCTACCTCTCCGACCGCATGGCGCTCGCCGTGAGCCGCAACGCCGCGTTCAAGCTCTTAGAGCGCGAGCTTACGGCGCTCTCGCAAGAGCACAAGCTCCAGCTCTCGGACGCATTCGACGTCACCGCCACCGTACCCATCGGCAAGCTCATCGGCGCCGAGCTCTTGATCGTAGCGAAGCTTACCGCAAGCGGCGAGACGGCGGCGCTGTTCGCGAAGCTCATCCGCGTCGAGACGGGAGAGGTGCTGTCGATCTCGCGCGTGGAGCTGCCGAAGCGGCTCCTCTGATCAAGGCGGCAAAGCCCGCAAGATGCTGCGGATGTCGGCCGCGAACCTGCCGTTGGGATCGACGGCGAGATAGGCCTGGTAGGCCTCCTTGGCCCTGCTCGTGTCCTCGGTGGCCTGGTAGACATTGCCGAGCACGGCGAGCGCCTGCCCGTTGCGCGCATCAAGCGCCACGGCCTTGCGCAGGTGCGTGATGGCGAGCTGGTTTTGGTTCTTGTCGAAGTAAGCCATCCCGAGCAAGGTGTGGGCCGCGGAGTCGCCGGGGCTCTCCTTCACCACGCCGCTCAAGATGGCGATAGCCTTCTCGAGGTTGTCGCCGCCGCCTTTTTTGTAAAGCGCCTGCGCCTCGACGAGCGGCTGCTCGCGGCTTTGCTCCGCCTCGTTCGCAACGGGCCGGCGCGCGGGTGGCGCGTCCACGCGCACCAGCTTGGCCTTGCGACGCCTCGCGGCCGGGGGCGCGGGCCTCGTCGGCGCCGGCGATACCTCGGGCTCCGGCGCGTCCACGGGCTTTGGCTCTTCGATCGCGCGCGGAGGCTCGGGAGGCGGCGGCGCTCCAGCGCGGGCCGCGCTCGGCGCCGGCGGCACGGGCGCCGCCGCGGCGGGCGCGAGCTTTTCGGCGCGTGTTGAGAGATAAGTGGCGACGGCGCCGCCCACGGCGAGGCTCACCACGAGCAGCGCCACGAGCCGCGACTTGCCGTGGTGGGGAGTTGGGGGCGTGACCGCGACATCGAGATAGCGCTGATCCGGCATCAGGGGAGGGTTCACGCCGAA
>CAYXQW010000038.1:934-12243 GCA_964466695.1 uncultured Bdellovibrionales bacterium | reverse complement strand
GTGGTTGGCCAAGGACGTGGCCGAAGAGGACCTGGTGGTCGACGCGCACGACCCGTCGAAGAAGCACCGGCCGATGATGACGACGGCGGACCTGTCCCTGCGCTTCGACCCGGTCTTCGAGAAGATCTCTCGGCGCTTCCTGCAGGACCCCGCGGCGTTCGCGGACGCCTTTGCCCGCGCCTGGTTCAAGCTCACCCACCGCGACATGGGACCGCGCGTTCGCTACCTCGGCCCCGAGGTGCCGCGCGAGGCGCTCCTGTGGCAGGACCCAGTTCCGGCGGTGGACCACAAGCTGGTCGGCGCCGACGACATCCGGGCGCTGAAGGCCAAGCTCCTCGCGTCGGGCCTGTCGATCTCGGAGCTGGTCTACACGGCGTGGTCCTCGGCCTCGACCTTCCGGGGCTCGGACAAGCGCGGAGGGGCCAACGGCTCGCGTATCCGCCTGGCGCCGCAGAAGGATTGGGAGGTCAACCAGCCGGCGCAGCTCGCCAAGGTGCTGTCCACGATCGAGCGCATCCAGAAGGAGCTCAACGCGGCCGCCGGCGGCGACAAGAAGATCTCGCTCGCCGATCTCATCGTGCTCGGCGGGTGCGCGGCGGTCGAGCAGGCCGCCAAGAAGGCCGGCGTCGACGTGGAGGTGCCGTTCGCGCCCGGGCGCATGGACGCGACGCAGGCGCAGACCGACGTGGAGTCCTTCGCCTTGCTGGAGCCGATCGGCGACGGCTTTTGCAACTACCTCAAGGCGGGGCTCGCGGTGTGCTCTGAGGAGCTGCTCGTAGACCGCGCGCAGCTCCTGAAGCTCTCTGCTCCGGAGATGACCGTGCTCGTCGGTGGCATGCGCGTGCTCGGCGCGAACTTTGGCAACGCGCAGCATGGCGTGCTGACGAAACGGCCACAGACGCTGACCAACGACTTCTTCGTCAACCTGCTCGACATGAGCACGACCTGGAAGGCGGTCTCGGAGGCCGAGGATGTGTTCGAAGGCCGCGACCGCGCTACGGGCGAGCTGAAGTGGACCGGCACTCGGGTCGATCTCATCTTCGGCTCGAACGCGCAGCTTCGCGCCATCGCCGAGGTCTACGCGAGCGACGACGCCAAGGAGAAGCTCGTGCGTGACTTCGTCGCCGCGTGGAACAAGGTGATGAACCTCGACCGCTATGACCTGGCTTGATCTTCCGATCTCCAAGGTCTGGAAGCTCGAGCTGACCGTCTCGGCGTAGGCGGCCATCACGAAGGAGCGATTCATGTTGCGCAGGCTCGCGAAGCTTCTGCTCGGAACACTCGCCGCCGCCGGGTGCGCGACGACCACGACGGCACGGCTCCATCTGCCGCCGCTGTCGACGGTGCCGCGCGTGGATCTGAACCGCTACCTCGGCACCTGGTACGAGATCGCGGCCTTCCCGCAGAGCTTCCAGCGCGGCTGCACCGGCTCGACCGCGACCTACACGCTCCGCTCCGACGGCGAGATCGACGTCCTGAACCGCTGCCGCATCGGCTCGCTCGACGGAGAGGAGAAGGTGGCCAAGGGCCGTGCACGGGTCGTCGACCGCACGACCGGCGCGAAGCTCGAGGTCAGCTTCTTTTGGCCCTTCTGGGGCGACTATTGGATCGTCGACCTCGGCGCGGACTACGAGTACGCCGTCATCGGGCACCCGAGCCGCGACTACCTCTGGATTCTCAGCCGAACCCCGACGATGGACACCGCCGTCTACGACGGGATCGTCGCGAGGCTCCGAGCCCAGGGATACGAAGTAGAGCGACTGAAGCCGACGATGCAGCCAACAAGCAGCACGTAGGTGGCCTCGGTGAGGCTCTGGTCCATCCACCCCCGACACCTGGACGCCAGAGGGCTCGTGGCTCTCTGGCGTGAAGGCCTGCTCGCTCGCGCCGTACTGGCCGGGGTGACCTGCCGGGGGTTTTTCGGACCAGCTGAAAGGTGAGAAGCTGCCCCTCCACAACCCTGGAGAGCGCGATGCGCAAGAGCAGGTTCACCGAAGAGCAGATGGTCAACATGGTACGAGAGTGCGACGCCAGGTCTGTCGCCGAGGTGTGGTACTAGAATTCCATCAGCTCGTAGATCATATCGCCGCCCACGTTGGTGACGGTGCCGTCTTTTCGCTCGATGAAGAAGCGCTGCCGTGACTCGAAACGGGTGTAGCGCGGGTCGAGGAACAAGCGGGCCAGGCCCCGCAAGACCCAGGGCACGTCCGCCAACAGATCCTCACGCTCCAGAATCTTGGGGTCGGTCATGAAGATGCTGACGTCATAATCGCCGGGCACCGATACGCCTACGGCTGTGGGATACTCCCTGCGCCCGGGCTCCTTGGGGCGCACGAAATCGCCGGTGGTTAGCTTCATTCCCTCTCCCGACGCGACTAGGGTTTCGTCACCTTGGGCAAGCATGAAGAGATCCATCTCCTCGCCCTTCCAAGGCCCCTTCCCCACCCCACGAAAGAACAGCGCCGTAGTGTCGTCCTCGTGGGAGCGACCCCAATACCAGTGGTCATACACCTTGCTAAGAGAGGTGTTGCTCCAGTTGTGATCGTGGTAGCCGTCGCCGTTGACCACAGTGACGTCACCTGTGTCCAGGCGCTTAATGGTGCCCTTGACGATGCCGTGGGGGATCGGCACCACCCAACCCATATAAGCCTCCTCGTCGAAGTACATCTTGCCCGGACCGGGCCGCCACGAGGGCGCCACGCGGGTGAACTCCAAGTCGATCTCGAAGATGTCGCCCTTGGCGTGAACCGTGTAGACCTCAAGATCGCCACGGATGAAACTGTCGCCGATCGTGACCTCACAGCGGTCCGTCGCAGCCGCGAAATCCTCCTTCTTGTGCATGGTGAAGTCGGCTTCCGGCTTTTTGCCAGGGAGCGTCACTGTTATCTCGAGCTTGGGCTCGTCGCTCTTGGGCTTCATGATCCTCTTGGTCATGAAGTTGATCACCACCGAGCCCAGTTGCCCGGACTCATCAGCGAATTGGGCGTCGAAATACCACCACTCGACGTTACCCTTGCCCGTGCTTTGACGTATGCCGTCCTCCCAAGGCTCCATTGTCGGACCCACCCCCTCCAGAGCAGGATCGGCCATGCGAAATTCGCGACGCTCCTTGCGCGGTAAATCGGCGATCGGGTTGAGGTTCTTGCACTTGTGCCCACCGCGCAGCCGCACCCCTTTTCTACCAGCCTCTTCGAGTCCATGAAGCCTGGCTCTGAGGGCGGCCTCGGGGGAATTGGGGTCCAGAGGCCCCTTGGTGGTTTTGGCCAAGAAGGCGTCGTATTCTTCGACCGTGGTGATCTTGTTACCGTCGCCGTGGTCTTCGTCGGCCATCTGTAGCTGGGACAACTCCCGCTGATTCGTCACAACGGTTGACGGGCAGACGCATTTGGGCTTCATCGCGGAATCCTGGGCTCGAGTTAGGACTGGGTGCGATTATTGAACGATCGGGCTCGCTTGGCAACGCTTCGACAAGGTGATCCGAAATGCCGGAGGATAGCGCCGTGAGGGTGGTGTGGATCTCTGTTTGACAGCAACTCGGTCCACGTGGAGGAGTATCTCGAGGAGAATGACGATGACCCCGAAGCGCGAAGCATGGTTGTCGCTCCTGCCAAGTGACCCTCGGCCCGCGCTCCTCGCGAGCGACGAACCCTTCGCCCGCTTCGTGACCCTGACCGCCGTGCTCGGCAAACCGGAGAACGACGCCGAAGTCCGCGGCGCTCGCAAGGCCGTGGTCGCCGATCCGCACGTGCGCGCCCTCGTCGATCGCCTGCCGGACTGGGAGTCCGGCTTCACGTTCGGTGGTCACAACTCGCCCGCATTCCCACCCAACATCCTGCGCCTCCTGCACGGCATGGGCGTTCGCGCGGACGATTTCCCCGCCATCGAGCGCACGCTCGACCAGATGCTGCGGCACCAGGCGGACGACGGTCGCTTCCTGACCCCAGGGATCACCACGGGCAAGAAGCCCTCGGCGTGGACATCTCTGCCCTGCGACCACTTCGCCATCCTCGAGGTGCTGCTGCTGTTCGGTCGCAAGGACGCACCGGGCGTCGACAAGGCGCTCGCTCGGATGCGCGCGACCTTCGCCGACACGGCGCAAGGGCCAGCGTGGCACTGCATCCCGGACCCGGTGGCGAAGTGGCGCGGCCCGGGAAGAAAGGACGACGCCTGCCTTGAGGTCACTGCCCAGGCCCTGCGCCTCTTCGCTCTGGTCCCCGCGGCCTACCGGCCCAAGGCCATCGTCGGTGCGGGAAAGACACTGCTCCGAGCCTGGCGCAGCCGCACCGCGGAGAAGCCGTACATGTTCGGCCACGGCAAGCGCTTCGTCGCCGGCAAGTGGCCGCCGACCTGGTACGACGCCTCGGCGGTGCTCGAAGCGCTCGCGCCGTACCCATCCGTCTGGAAGGGCAAGACCGCCTCGGCCGAGGACACAAAGAGCACCGCGGAGATCGTTCAGGCTCTCGCGACCACGTTCGGCGCCGACGGGATGGTCACGCCGCGGTCCTGCTACAAGGGCTTCGAGGACTACTCCTTCGGGCAGAAGAAGAGGCCTTCGCCGTGGGCAACCGCCCGGCTGTGTGGGTTGTTGCGAGTCTTTGGTGGGACGACTTCTACACGCCGATGGAACGCCGCATGAGGAGCTGCGCGGCAAGCTCGCCGAGTTTTTTTGCGCTCGGACCAGGTTCGGACTACGATCTTCGACACTGTGATCATCGAATGCCCATCCTGCCGTACGGCACACTCTAAGAGCGAACGCGAGCTCGTGAGTGGCGAGCCCATCGTCTGCCGGCGCTGCGGACACGCATTTCATCATGACGGCAAGGCCGCCCCCCCGAGCGCAGACGTGACCGCGAGCCCGCCCGACCCCTGGGCCATCCCCCCTGGCCAGATCGAGGCGCCCGCGCTCGCCGACCTCCTCGAGCCCGACGAGATCGTAACCAAGATCCCGGGACCCAAAGCGGACGACGACACGGTGCTCGGTGCGAGCCCTGTCCCGCCGGCCGCCGCGTACTTCGACGCGAGCATGAGCGACCACGAGATCGCGCCGCCGAGCCGCCCCGAAGATCGCAAATACGTGAGCGGCGTCTATAGTCACGGCTTCCCGTACGACACTTGCCTGCTGCTCTGGCGCGAGCTCTACACCTACTTTCTCGGCGCCTCCTTGCGAGTGAAGATCATCGCGGGCGCGGTCGCGGCCGTGCTTTTGGTGCTCTTCATCACGGTGCTCATCGCGCTCTTCGGCTCCGATCGCTCGCTCGCCTACGTGCGCGAGATAAAACCTCTGTTCGTGGGCCCGAGCGATCAAGGCGTCTATCGCCAGGGGGCCTCGCTCGAGCGCGGCAGCGAGGTCGAGGTCATCGAGACCTCGCGCGAGTACAGCCTGGTCAAGGACGCCTTCGGCCGCGTCGGTTATCTGCACACGAGCGCGCTCGCCGAAAAGCCACCAAAAGTCGAGCCCGCGCAGCCCTTCGCCGATTGCCCGCGCTCTTTGACCGACATCTCGCTCGCGCGCTGCCAGGGCCGAGCCCAGCAACAATTCGAGCTCTGCCGCACCACCTGCGCCGAAGACCCTAGCGCCGCAAGCTGCGCCGAGCACTGTCATACGCGCCTCCTCGATTGCGTAGAGCTCTGCGAGCAAGGGGGCCCTCCCCCGGATCCCTTGGCCGAAGCGCAGGCGAAGAACGACGACGCGGCCTCGGTCGAAGAGGCTCCGAAGGCCCAGGTCGAGGCTGTAAAAAAGAAGGTCAAGAGGCCACCGAAGAAGAAGCGCGCACGCTGAAAGACAGCTCCCTGATTATTCACCTTTTTTCTAGCTTTGTCGTGTAGCTGGTCATTACTGCGATCCAACAGGTGTCTCTCTTGCATTGACAACTCGGTTTTTGTCCTACATCATCGCACAAGTTTCGCTTTTCACCCGGCACGGGAAGCAACAAACGGTGAGCGCGGGCCGATAACCGCAAAGAGATGTAGATTTTGGCTCGCTAGATGCGGGCCATGAACAGCAAGAGGGATATCGAAGTGAGCACCAAGATAAATCCATATAAAACCGCCTCCGAGCTCGCCGCTGACGGCGATTTCAGTAAGACTGACGAGCAGACAATCCGCCAGGATATCCAAAGCGGTAGGTTCGGCGCCGGCTATAACCCCCAAGACGTGGTAGCTAGCGCGCAAAAGACCGCGCGCGTCGTACGGGAGACGCACCAGGAGCTCGCCGCCGCCGGAGTCTTGGGGCCGCTGCAAGCACCCACGCCGCAAAATTACCGCGCCGTCTACCAAAACCGCCACAAATACATGGTCGAAAAGCTCCAGCTCGACTGCACGAGCGCGGGCGGTATCATCAACTACGACAAGATGGCGAGGTTTTTGACCGGAACGGAGAACTTCGACCCGGACAAAATCTACACGCCAGATGCTCAGATCGCGCTCTTACGCAAGATGGTCGGGCGGATGCGCCTCGTACACGCCATGATGGAAAAGCAGACCGAGGTACGTCTCAGGGACGCGATCATGATCGCTTATAACGATCGTGTGCGCACCTGCATGACCTCGCCGAACATGCTGCAAACAGAGTTCTACGGGCCCTACGCGCGCACGCTCATAAACCTCACGATCGTCGGCGAGCCAGAGCTCGGAGTATACGTGCTCAATTCGGTGATCCACCGTCTCAGATCCCAGGGAATAGACGGAGATAAAATATATAACGGTATCTTCTTCGAATACATTTATGGACATACGGAAGAAGAGATAGAAATTTTAATCAAAAGCAAGCAAGACAGCAAATTCAGCAATCCTGAAGTAGAAAGTCAATTCAAGTTCAACTTCTACTATCCACTGATAAGGGAGTTGTTCCAGGCAGAGTACAAAAAAGCGCCCACGGAAAAGCAAACCGCGGCGATATACGACCACCTGGCCAGTAGGTACAAACAATTGCAGCTAATGTGGCTCGAAGGACATCCAGATAAACAAAAAGCGGCCGTCGAAAGATCCATGGCGGCGGTGACTGGCAAGTAAGACTCGCGTCTCTTTTACGCAACTTTGTTTCTCAAGCAGCGACAATCTTGGAGAAGCTAGCCCAAACCTCACAGGGTGGTGGTAGGCCATGGTACTCAAACTCGACAGAGCTGATGGGCCAAGCGTAAGCTCTCCGCCAGAAGATCTCGCCGAGGCTCGCATACACTCCGAGCCTCCGACGCTTTCGACCCCCATCGAGGACAAAACCATAACCGCGGAGCTGAGAAGGACCGGCGGCATTTCCTCTGCGATCGTGCTTGGGAGCATGAAAGAGGAGACGTGCTTCGCCGGGCTTCGGCCGCCCAAGCCGCGTAGCCGTAAGCTCCAGGCGAGTATCGTCGCAAAGCCAGAAACTCAACGCAACGCAGAGCCTAAAGAACCTCAATTGGCATCAGCTTTGGACTCCTTGATCACGGAAAACGCTCGCACAGAAGTAGAGAAGAACAAGGCTAAAGGCGACGGCCTTCAAGGTGACGAGCAGCAAATCGAGATCCCCATCGAAGAAGGCCAAACCCCCGATGATGCCATAAATTCAGCGAATCTCGGCGAGAGCACCCAGAAGCAAGTAGATGCCGCGAGGCGCGCTCATAGAAGAGGCAACCACCGAGCCTACCGGCATGAAAGGCGAGCTGATGGTCGCGAGGTGATCACCATCGACCTCGAGGCAGGGCGCGCGCAGCGTCAACAAGAAGCGCTGGAAGCGGAGAAGAAGCAACCAGGCACCCTCGCCGCCATGCTGCAAGAGGAAGCCGATATCTTGCGCGCCAACGACCCGAGCCACCCGCTGCTCGAGAAGATCGATAAGCTGCTCGAGCGCTGGTATCTCAAATACCAACCCGAGCCGCTCATAGCCGAGAAAGAACGAGACGATGCCGCCTCGCCCGCTATGACCGAGGCCAGTGATAACCGCGCGAAGACCCTCGCCGCCATCGCGCACGCGCACGAGCTTCGCGAAGACCTGCGACGAGAGCTCAAAGATCGCGAGGGCTACAACTTCGAGCAGCTATGGCGGCATGAACGCGAGCGCCAGGCCGCGCTCGACCCGAAGCCCGAGGATCCTGGCGCCGACGAAGAGACCTGACCGACTTCTGGCTATAGAAGCTCTTGCCAGAACGAGCTTCGCCAGGGGTTTGTAAGCGCGCTCGCCGTATGCCACACGCCCACGAGCAACAAGCAGACAAAGACCACCCGCACGAGCTTTTCCTGATGCTCCGAAAGCCACCGCGCGGCGAACAAGAGTAAGAGCGGCGTCATCAGCAACAACCAGCGAAAGCCCACGCAAACACCGCCGTAGTTGCTCGTGGTGAGGGTGTAGAAGGCAACCTGCACGACGAAGGCCCCGCCCACTACCTGCGCCGCGACCAAGAGCTTGCGCTGCGCGACAGCGATCTTACCCAAGTGCCAAAGCCCGAGGAGTAGAAGCGGCGTCATCGCGAGCACGCCGTGGTGCCCGAAGAGCATGTGGAAGAGATAAACGTGCTTGGGCTCCGCGAGGGCGTCGATGCCTTTGGGCGCGAGCCAATACGAACCCGGGTAGAGGTAGAGCTCGCGGTGGAGATAGATAGGCAGCACCGTCCCCGCCACGAGGTAGGTGAGCCCGAAGTGGAGCGCGAGCGGCGGCAACGCCGCGGGTAAAAAGCAGCGCACAAACCGCGCGCGGTCATGCAAGAGCAGGGCCACGGCGATGGCGCCCACTACAAACACGGCGCCGAGATCCATGGTAGGCGCCAGGGCCCCGGAGGCGCCGGCCAAGACGAAGTACCTCGGCGAAGCCGTCGCGCGCGCCCTCAAAAACCCATAGAAGCACGCAGCCACGAGCGCCGCGGCCGGCACGTGGTTGTTGAGCGTGGTCGCGTAACCCACGCCCAGGTAACCAAAGGCCACCGCAGAAAACCCGAGGAGCGCGGCGAGGCCACGCACGCCGAGGGCTCGCAACGAGACGAAGGTGGCCCAAAGCAGCAAAAGGTGAAACGGCAGCATCGAAAAAGCCGTCACGAGATAGATGGCGCGGTCACCTCTATCACCACGAAACGAGACGCCACCTATGTGATGTAAGCCGAAGTAGATCGCCGCCCCGAGCGCCGAGAGCACCGGCGGCTTGGAAGAATAGAAGTGGTCGCCGGCCCGCACCTTGTCGATGGTGGAGACGAAGACGCTGCCGTCGATGGCGAACGTCCCGTCGTGCACCAAGGCGTCGATGGTGGCGAGCCGACTCGCCGGGTTGGTCTGCGGCTCTGAGCGCACAAAAAAGAGCACGAGCGCCGCGCTCAACGCCCCGAGCAGCAAGGCGAGGCGGCGCGTAGCCCGCTCCGAGAGCAAGACCAGCACTTTAGAGCAGGTGGGGGCTGCGGTAGAGCTTGAGCGCCTTGATGTAGTTGGCGCGCTCGAAGGTCGCGGGGTCGGCGACGTTCTTCTGGCTCACCGAGCCTTTCATCTGGCTCACCGACGTGTACTCGTGGCTGTCCATCCACTTGTCGAGCTCCCGCACGATGGTGCCCGCCTGCTTTACGCCTTCCTTGAGCAAGACCGAGACTATCTGCACCGCGTCGGCGCCGGCCATGACGTACTTCACCACCTCGCGCGCGCTGTGCACACCGCTCGTAGCGCAGAGAGAAGCCGAGAGGTGCCCGTACAAGATCGCGATCCAGCGCAGCGGCAACCGCGCCTCGGCGGGGGTGCTGAGCTCGAGGTTGGGCACGACCTCGACCGCGTCGAGATCGATGTCGGGCTGATAGAAACGATTGAAGAGCACGAGCCCGTCGGCCCCGGCCTTGTCGAGCGCCGCCGCCATATTCGCCGTGGCGCTGAAGAAGGGCGAGAGCTTCATGGCAACGGGCACGCGTACGGTGCGCTTGACCGCCGCCAAGACGTCGACGTAGCGCTTCTCGACCGCACGACCATCGAGCCCGACACTGGTCGGCAGATAATAGACATTGAGCTCGATGGCGCTGGCGCCGGCCTGCTCCATCTTGCTCGCGTAATCGGTCCAGCCCTCGGGGCTGACGCCGTTGAGGCTCGCGATGACCGGGATCGACACCGCGCGACGCGCGCCCTGGATGAGCTCGAGGTACTCCTCGGGGCCCGTACGATAGGCTTTGGACGAGGGGAAATAGCTCGTCGCCTCAGCGTAGCTCTCGCTGCCAGCCGTCAAGGCCGTATCGAGCACCAGCGCGTCGGTGCGGAGCTGCTCCTCGAACAGAGAAGGCAGCACCACGGCGGCGCCGCCGACGTCTTCGAAGCGCTTGATGTTATCGACGCTCTCCCACAGGGGCGAGGCGCCACCCACGACGGGGTTCGTGAGGTCGAGTCCAAGATACTTGGTTTCTAAAGCCACCATGATTCTTCGTCTCCTAAAGTCTAGGCGAAACGCGGGAGCAGACCCTAGCGGGTGCGTCGCTATCAGGCAAGGGTGTCATGTGGGTTTCTAGACACGATATCGAGACCGTGAGCAACTGAGGTCCACGAGATGAGCAACGCGGTTGAGCTTCGCAAGCTAGGGCGGCGCCTCGGTGGTCGCTTCGTGCTCTCACGCCTCGACCTCGACGTCCGCGAGGGAGAGATCCTCATGCTCACCGGCGACAACGGCGCCGGCAAGACCACCTTGCTCAAGGTGATCGCCACCTTGCTCGCGCCGACCGCGGGCACGCTGCGGCTCTTCGGCGAGGACACGCGGCGCGGTCTTCGCGCAGCGCGCGGGCGCTTGTCGCTCTTGACCCACGCGACGCACCTCTACAACGGCCTGAGCGCCGTAGAGAACCTCGCCTTCGTCGCGCGCCACCTCGCCAAGACCCCGCTCACCGTCGCCGAGGCCCTAGCGCGCGTAGAGCTCTCGCGCCACGCCACGCGCCCGGTCGCGACCTACTCGGCGGGGATGAGGCGCCGGCTCACCCTCGCCAGGCTGCTCTTACAAAACCCGACGCTCGCGCTCCTCGACGAGCCCTGGGCCGAGCTCGACGCGCGGGGTCGCGACCTCATCGACGCCACGGTGCGCTCGCTCGGCGCGCGCGGCACGACCTTCATCATCGCCACCCACGACCTCGCGCACGCGCAGACCCTCGCCACCGCGCACGCCCACCTCCAAGGCGGAAGACTCGTGAGCTAGAGCATGATCCATACGGCCCTCCTCGTCTTGCACAAAGACCTCGTGCTCGAGTGGCGCGACCGCGCGCGGCTCAACGCCACCCTGTTCTTCGTCGTGTGCGTCTTGCTCGCGTTGTCCTTCGCGGTGGGCCCCGCCCCCGCCCTGCTCGCGCGCCTCCTGCCCGGGTTCGTCTGGGTCACGGTGCTGCTCGCGAGCA
>CAYXQW010000038.1:0-924 GCA_964466695.1 uncultured Bdellovibrionales bacterium | reverse complement strand
CATCCTCGTCCTCGGTGAGTCTTGGCGCATCGAGAAAGAGGACGACGCGATCGACGGCCTCAAGCTGCTGCCCGTAAATCTCACGGGCCTCTTTCTCGGCAAGGCGCTCGCGAACACCCTGCTGCTCTTCGGGCTCGCGCTCGCCACCCTGCTCCTCGCGCTTTTACTCTACGGCCCGATCTTGAGGCCGCACCCGCCGCGCCTCGATCTCGTCTTGCTGCTCGGCGCCGGCGCCATCGGCGCCCCTGGCACCCTCCACGCCGCCATCGCCGCGCAAGCGCGCGCCCGCGAGGTCTTGCTGCCGCTCTTGCTCTTCCCCATCCTGGTCCCGGGGCTGCTCGCGGTCATTCGCGCCACGACCTTAGGGCTCTACGGCGACACCGAAGGCGCGCTCACGAGCTGGCTCGCTCTCCTCCTCTCTATGAACCTGATCTACTGGCCCGTGTGTGGCCTGGTCTTCGGGCGCGTGCTAGACGAATGAGCATGCCTCGCCAAGGCAAGCTCCTCGCGCTCGGCGCCGCGCTGCTGCTCGGATACGGCGCCTACCTAGGGCTTTTTGTCGCCCCACGGGACGCCGCGATGGGCGAGGTCTATCGCGTCATGTTCGTGCACGTCCCCGCGGCGTGGGTCGCCATGCTCGGCTTCGCCACGAACTTCGGCGCCAGCATCTATTACCTCGCCCGCCGCACCGCGCGCGCCGACGCCCTCGCCGCCGCCGCCGCCGAGGTCGGGCTGGTGTTCACCGTCTTGTTGCTCATCACCGGGTCTTTGTGGGGCAAACCAACCTGGGGGGTCTACTGGACCTTCGACCCCCGCCTGAGCACGGCGGCCGTGATGGGCCTCGCTTACGCGGGGTATCTCGCGCTGCGCAAGCTCATCGACGACGCGTCACGCCGCGCCACGTGGTCGGCGGCGGCGGCGATC
>CAYXQW010000037.1:980-12342 GCA_964466695.1 uncultured Bdellovibrionales bacterium | reverse complement strand
AGCAGCAAGATGTTGCTGACCTACGTGGGCTTGGTCGGCGCCATGAGCGCGCATTTGAATGGCCTGTTGAAGGCCGGCTACGGCGATACCTTCACCACCCCCGACCGCTTCCGCTCGATCGTGGCGCAAGCCGAGCTCACCTACGCGGTCGGCGACACCACGCAGATCCGTGCCGGTTATGTGCGCACGGTCTCGCCCACGGTCCTGTACCGCTATGTCGGCATCGACAAGCCCTATCTCCGCTTTCATCAGCTCTTGTTCGGGCGTACGACCATCGGCGCAGAGGCCGAATACTCGATGTTGCGCTTCGGGGAGCGTGTCGGCGGCACTGAGGCCGGGAGGCGCGAGGACCAGAGCCTCGCCGGGAGTCTTTCGGTCGAACAGCAGCTCGGCCGTTGGCTGCGCATCGCGCTGGTAGATCGCGCCGAGCGACGCAGCACCAGCATGACCACGAGCGACGGGAGCCTCGATTACTTCCGCAACGATATCTTCTTGCGCCTTTCGATAGACATCGATGAGGTCGCGAGCGTCGCGAATTAGGCCTGTTTGTGGCTGTTCTCCCCGTAAACGAAGCTCCTGCGCTCGCAGGGAAGCGGATCGCGATCATCGGCGCGGGAAACATGGGCGAAGCGTTGCTGCGCGGCCTGCTGCGCGCGCATCCTGGTATGGCGCCACAGGTTGTCGTGAGCGATTGCCGTGAGGCGAGGCGTGATCATTTCGTGTCCACTTACAAGGTTGCGTCCTCGAACGACAACGGCGAGGCGGTGCATGGCGCCGAGGTCGTCGTGCTCGCGGTAAAGCCGGGGGCCATAGCCGCGGTGCTCGCCGAAATTTCCGCCGTGCTCGATCCTATGACGCTCGTGATCTCGATCGCCGCCGGAGTGACCCTGCGCACGCTCGAGGCTTCGCTGCCGGCGCGGGCCCGTGTCTGTCGTGCCATGCCCAACACACCCGCGCTCGTCGGTGCCGGAGCCACCGCGGTCGCCCCGGGGAGTGCCGCGACCACGATCGATCTCGGGATCGCGCGGGCGCTGTTCGCGTCGGTGGGGGTGGTGGTGGAGGTCACGGAGCCTTTGCTCGACGCGGTCACGGGCTTGTCGGGGAGTGGTCCGGCCTATGTGGCTGTGATCCTCGAGGCCCTCGCCGACGCCGGAGTCAGGGCTGGTCTCTCGCGCGAGGTCGCGAGTTTTTTGGCCACGCACACGGTGCTCGGCGGCGCGCGCCTCATCGCCGAGAGCGCGGAGCACCCGGCCGTGCTCAAAGATCGTGTCGCGAGCCCCGCGGGGACGACTATCGCGGGGCTCTACGAGCTCGAGCGCGGAGGGTTGCGCGCCGCGCTCATGGACGCGGTAGCGGCGGCGGTGGCGCGGGCTCGCGAGCTCGGGGGCGAAAAGCTCACGGAGTCGCGCGATCGACCGTGAGCCGCTTCTTCTTCTGGTCTAGCCTTGCGCGGTAGCTCGAGCCCGGTTCGACCTCGATGATGGTCTGGAGATTTTTCTTGCCGAGCTTTATGGCGAGTCGATGCTTGCCCGGGCTCATCTTCACCGTGTGGTCTTTGGCCTTTTTGCTCACGAGCTCGCCGTCGATAAACAGCGGTGTCGGCCTCGGCAGCGATACTTGTAGGGTGGCCTCCGTGGCGACGACGGGCGCTGGCGGCGCGACGGGCGTGGCCATGGGCTCTTCGGGGGTGGTGGGGCGCACGGCTTCGGGCTGGCGGCTTTCGGGGACATCGGGGACCGACGAGCCGCGCAAGAACGCGAAGTAGATCACGAGGAAGATCAAGATACACAAGCCCAGGACCGACAGCATGATTGCCCGTCGCCGTTCCCGGTGCATGTCTTCCACGAGCGTGGCAGTGTCGTATCGACGTCGAGGCATCGTATGTCTCAGATCATCTAAGGATAGACGCAATTGCGCTCGGCGACAAACCGATGTGTCATTGTACGTAGCCTAGGGATCGTAAGATCTCGATAGTCTCAGGGCTGAGCTCGGCCTTGCCGGTCTTGAGCTCGAGCTTTTGCGCACGTCGCGCCGTAAGCTCGCGACGAAACTCCTGTATGAGCTCTTGGTGCTCACCCGCCACATCGCGCGCCTCGTACGGGTCGAGCTTGAGGTCATAAAGCTCCTCTTTCCCTTCGACGAACGGGTAGGACGGCTGAAGGTGCAAGGTGCGCAGGTGGCGGATGTATTTATGGCGCCCCGTCCGCAAGGACACGAGGCTGCGGCCGGCGTGCTCGATGAAGGCGGTCTTTTGGGCGGTGATCTCGCCCCGCAGGTGCGGCAAGAGCGATCGGCCTCTTATGCCCTTCGGGCTCGGGACGTCGAGGTGCTCGAGGATGGTCGGGTAGATGTCCACGCTCTCGACCACCTCGGCGACGCTCACGCCGCGCCGCGCTTCGCCGGGGAAGTAGGTGATGAGCGGCACCCGCGAGGTCGGCTCGTAGAGGCCGGTGTGCACGAAGTACATGTCGTGCTCGCCGAGCGCCTCGCCGTGGTCCGAGGTGAGCACTATCGCGGTGCGGTCCAGGACGCCTCGGTGCGCGAGGCCGTCCATGAGGCGACCGACCTCATCGTCGACGTAGGTGACGGCGCCCTGGTATTGCGCGATGACCCAGTCACGATCGGTGATGCCCTCGAGCCAGGCACGAAACAGCGGGTGGTCGCTCATGTGCTCGGGCAGGAGGTGCCAGATGCGTCGTAGCGAGCGCTTGTGTGGGTCGCGTTCGTCGTCGTCGTAGTAGAAGTGGCTGTAAGGTGGCGGCGGATTGTAGGGCGTGTGCACGTCGACGAAGTGGATCCAGGCGAAGAAGCGCTTCTCGCCGAGCTTGTCGAGCCAGGCGAAGAATTCGTCGATCGTGGGGCCAGCGCGGCGCACGGCGTCGCCGCGGACGAAGGTGGCGAAGCCTTGCCCGAGGTTTGAGACCTCGGGATTCAAATGCTTCATGTTGACGATCGCGAAGGTGGCGAAGCCTCTGCCCGCCAGGACTTCGGCGAGCGTGCGCGGCTCTTGGCCGATGGCGTCGAAGTTCGAATAGACGTTGTGGTCTTGCAGGTACAGGCTGGTCATGATCGACGCGTGCGAGGGCGTGGTGGTGGTGGCCTGTGCGAAGCACTGCGAGAACAGGGCGCCCATCGAGGCGAGTCGATCGAAGCTCGGGGTCAAGATGCGCGCGTGGTTATAGCAAGAGAGATAGTCGGCGCGCAGGGTGTCGACCGTGATGAGGATCACGCCGAGGGTAGGGCCAGCGCTCGTGGGGTGCAAAGCGCTCACGGCGCTCGGCAAAGGTGGCGCAGCCGCAGCGGTCGAGGCGGGCTCCGCGCGGCAGCCGCAAAGAGCGATGGTGATGATGAGCGAGCAGCGTAAGAGGTGTTCGAGCACTTCAAATACAACATAACAGCGCCGGCGTGATTGTCAAAAAGGCGTCTGTACAACCGCGCGGCGCCGTTCTATTGACGAGCACGAGTTTTTTTCTGGAATAGGCGTCGTGGCTCGAGGGTTTTGCCGCCTTGGAGTCTTCGCTACGAGCAAGAGAGGGGCAAACGCATGACACTACTTCAAGGCGCGATGGTCGAGGTCGCGTCACTTGGCAAACGCTTCGGCGACGCCGTGGCCGTCGCCGACGTGTCTTTCTCCGTCAATCGCGGGGAGGTCGTCGGTTTTCTCGGCCCGAACGGCGCCGGCAAGACCACCACGATGCGCATGCTCACGGGTTACTTGCGACCGAGCTCGGGCAGCGCGCGCATCGGCGGCATCGACGTCAGCGCTGATCGCCTGAGCGCGGCGCGGCTCATCGGTTATCTGCCCGAGAGCGCGCCGCTCTACGAAGACATGATGGTGGTGGATTTCCTCGACTACATCGCCGAGCTGCGCGACATCCCCAAGGAGGAGAGGGCGAAGCGGCGGCGCGAGATGTGCGAGAGGTGCGGCCTCGGGGACGTGCTCGGCAAGGACATCGGCCAGCTCTCGAAGGGCTATAAGCAGCGGGTCGGTCTCGCGCAGGCCATGATCCACAACCCGGATCTCGTCATCCTCGACGAGCCGACGAGCGGCCTCGACCCCAATCAGATCGTCGAGATCCGCGAGCTCATCAAAGACCTCGGTCGCGAGAAGACCGTCATCCTCTCGACGCATATCTTGCCCGAGGTGCAGGCCACCTGCGGTCGCATCATCATCATCAACGACGGCAAGCTCGTGGCCGACGATACGCCGAGCGCGCTCACCGAGGGTGACGTCGGCGCCGTGGTGAGCCTCGTGGTCAAGGGCCGTGACGGCGCCCTCGACGCCGCGCGGGTGCAAGGCGCGTTGCAGGCGGTCGCCGGGGTCCGTGGCGTCGAGCTCGCCGACGGCGAGGGCGCAGGGACGCTCGGCTTGCGGATAAGGGCCGCGGGGGGCAGCGATCCGCGCGCGGCGCTCTTTGCGGCCGCGGTGCAAAACGAGCTCGTCATCCTCACTATGCAGCGTGAGCGCGTCTCGCTCGAGGACACGTTCCGTCGCTTGACCCGAGGCGAGGCCACAAGCTCCAAGAAGGAGGTCTCTCATGCGTAACATCGCCGCCATCGCGAAGAAGGAGCTCTCGAGCTACTTCAACTCGCCCATCGCCTACATCGTCATCGTCGCGTTCTTGCTCGTCGGTGGCTGGATGTACATGAGCCCGCTCTTCCTCATGGGGCGCGCCGACATGCGGGCGTTCTTCGCGCCGTCGCCTTTCTCTCCTTCCATGTTGCTCGTCATCCTCGTGCCGGCGTTGAGCATGCGGCTCGTCGCCGAGGAGAAGAAGCACAAGACCATAGAGCTGCTCGCTACCTTGCCGGTCACCTTCGGCGAGATCATCCTCGGCAAGTTCCTGGGCGCGCTTGGGCTCGTCGCGGCCGCCCTCGCCTCGACGTTCGTCTATGCCATAACAGTGTCTTTTCTCGGCCCGCTCGACTTTGGGCCGGTGATCGGGGGCTACGTCGGGCTCTTGCTCTTCGTCTCGGCGTTGTTGGCGATCGGGATATTCACCTCCACCCTCGCCGAGAACCAGATCATCGCCTTCATCATCGCGCTCATCACGGGCGGGGTGCTCTACTACATCTATTGGCTCCAGTTCTTGCTGCCCTCGTTCCTCGCGCCCCTCGCGGAGTTCATCTCGATAAGCGTGCATCTAGACAACCTGGCGCGCGGGGTCCTCGATACGCGCGACATCCTCTACTACGTGACGCTGGGCGGCGGGGCGCTCTTCTTCGCCAAAGTCGCCTTGGCGCGGCAACACGCCTGAGCTTCGAGAGGTCACACCTATGGCTTACAAGAAAGTTATCGATCGTTCGCTGCTCGCCACCTTGGTGATCGGCTGTCTGGTGTTGGTCAACGTGATCGGCGTCAAGGTGTTCGGTCGCGCCGACCTGACCGCGGACAAGCAGTACACGTTGAGTCGAGCTACCAAGAGTGTCTTGTCCTCGCTCAAAGATCCGCTCACGGTGCGCGCCTACTTCACCGCCGATCTGCCCGCAGAGCAGAGCAGCAACGCTCGCTACGTCAAGGACCTCCTCGACGAGTACTACAACGCGGCGTCGGGCAACTTCCGCTACGAGTTCATCGATCCCGCGGCGAGCGAGACCGACGCCGACAAGGAGAAGAAGAAGGACATCAAGCACGACATCTTCGGCCGCGCCGTCCGTGAGGCCACGAGCGTCGAGCAAGAGCTCCAGTCCCTGGGTATTCCGCCCGTGCAGGTGCGGGTCAACGAGGCCGACAAGATCGAGGTCAAGCGCGCCTACATGGGCCTCGCGCTCTTCTACGGCGACAAGAAGGAAGTCATCCCGGTGGTCAAAGACACGACCGAGCTCGAGTACGATCTGACCTTGCTCATCCGCAAGCTGAGCCGCGAGAAGACGCCCAAGATCGCGCTCATCGGCGGCCACGACGGCTACACCGCCCAGGGAGGCATCGGTCGCGCCTGGCAGCTCCTCGGGCAGAACTACGAGCTCGTCACGGTAGATCTCACGCAGCACAAGGAGATCCCCGCCGATGTCGACGCGGCGCTGGTCGCGGGGCCCATGACGCCTTTCGGCGATGAAGAGAAGCGGGCCCTCGACGCTTTCATCATGTCGGGCAAGAGCGCCGCCTTCTTGCTCGACACCATTCGCCCCGAGCTGCAAACGCTCGAGAGCCGCGCCGCCGAGCATGGTCTCGGTGATCTGCTCGCGTCCTACGGCGTCGACATCCTGCCCGGGCTCGTGCTCGACGCCGAGTGCGCCATGATCAACGTCGCGCAGCAGCGCGGCTTCATGCGCATCATGCAGCCCGTCTCGTACCCGTTCATCGCCACGCCGCGGGCCCTCGACGCCGAGCATCCGTTGACTCGCGGCATCGGTAACGTGAGCTTCCCCTTCATGAGCGCGCTCGCCGCCACGGCGGATCCGGGCGAGGGCGTGAAGGTCGCTTCGATCGTGCGCTCTTCGCCGCGGAGCTGGATCCAGGAGGCGCCGTTCAACCTCGATCCGATGCAAAGGTGGACCGCAGACATGGTCAAGGAAGAAGGCATAAAGAACCTCGTAATGAGCGCGAGCGGTCCGCTCAAGAGCTACGCCAACGAAGGCCTGATGGCGACGAACGCCCGGGTCCTGGTGGCGGGCGGCGCCACCTTCATGACCGATCAATTCCTCTCGCCCGGCAACGAGGCGCTGCTGCTCAACCTCGTCGATTGGCTCGTGCTCGACGAGGCCCTGCTCGAGGTGCGCACCCGCGGCCTCGGGGCGGCGCCGCTCGCGGAGCTCGGCGAGGGGGCACGTAAGGCGGTCAAGCTCATCAACATCGCGGGCTTGCCCTTCGCCTTCGTTGTTTTGGGGGTCGTGCGCTGGCGCCTGCGCGAACGGCGGCGTAGCCAGGTGCATTCGTAAAAGATAACAAGCGGCGGCGCGGCTATGGTCGCGCGCGCCAAGGTGGCACGGAAGATGAATCGTTCTACAATCCTCGTGGCTATCGTCTTCGCCGGCCTGCTCGCGGGCGCGCTGGTGTTGTTCTCGCAAAAACCCGAGCGTGGGATCTCGCGCCTCGATCTCGGACCATGGTCGAAGGAGCAGGTGACGCGCCTCGCCTTCGGCGGCAAGGACGCGGTTGAGCTTGCGAAGCGTGAGGAGCTGTGGCGCCTCGCCGACGGCAAGGAGGCCGACAGCGCCGCCGTCGAGCGGCTGCTCGAGAGCTTGCGGAAGCTGCGCTCGAGCGAGCTTTTGACGCGTGACGAGGCGCGGTTCGCCGAGCTCGAGGTCGACGGCGACAAGGGGACTAGCCTCGAGGCCTTCGCTGGTACCAAGCGGCTGTTTGCCCTCGTCCTCGGCAAGAGCGTGGCGGGTGGAGTGGCGGTGCGTAGCGGCGACGAGGTGTTCAAGGTCGATGGGGTGTCGCGCGCGGCGCTGGTCCGCCAGGCGAGCGCGTGGCGCGAGCGCCGCGTCTTTCGCGACAAGGTGGAGGACATAACGCGCCTCGAGGTGCAGCTTGCGGGGGCGAAGCCCTACGCCCTCGAGAAGCAGGGCGACGGGTTTGCGCTCGCGGATCTCTCGGTCTTGCCCGCGGGCTTTCGCTTCGACGCGGGCGCGGCGCGCTCGCTCGTCACCAGCGTCGTCAACTTGCGCGCGAAGGACTTCGAGAGCGAGGATCCGGGGCTCGAGGCCACGGGGCTCGGAGATGGTGCCGACGTCTTGCGCCTCGTGCTCGCCTCCTCTGATGGTCAGCAGGTAACGCGCGTGTTGTGGCTCGGCAAGGAGCGCGGCGAGCAGAAAGATGTCTTCGCCAAGGTCGAGGGGAGCGAAGACATCTTTACGATAGCCGCGAGCACCGCCAAGGGCTTGCGCCGCTCGGTCGAGGGCTTGCGCGACTTGCGCTTGATGAACCTCGAGGTCGCCAAGGCGAAGAAGCTCGCGGTGCGTGATGGCAAGGTGAGCCTCGTCTTCGAGAAGGCCGAGGGGGGCTGGCAGCTCCAAAAGAGCGCCGAGAAGAAGCCCGAGGGCTTCGTGCTCGACCAAAACGCCGTCGAGCGCCGCTTGCAGGCGGTGGCGGCGGCACGCGCCACGCGCCTCGCCGAGCCCAAGGAGGCGGTGCAGAGCGGCCTCGGCGCGCCGGCGGCGAGCGTGACGGTGACGCTCGAGGACGGCGCGCGCGCCACGTTGTCATTCGGCAAGGAGACGAAAGACGACGCACGCGAGGTGGTGTTCGCGCGTGGCAACGCCGACGCGGCCGCCTACCTCGTCGCCAAGTGGACGCGGCAAAATTTGACGGGAGGTCTCCCGACTTTCGTCAAGCAGCCAAGCCGCGATGACGATGGGCTCAAAAACCTCGATCCGAAGGCACTCGAGAAGCTGCCGCCTGAAATTCGCCAGGCGCTGCAAAAACAGATCGACGACAAGCGGCGCGAGCAGCAGCTCATGCGCCAGCTCGAGGCCAAGCCGGCGCCCGCGCCGTAGCGCGAGCGGCCGAGGTCAGGTCAACGCGATCACGGCGCGCTGCTTGCGCCCGTCGATGGCGACCTTGAGCGGGCTCGGTAGCGATACGAGCCTTAAGAAATCGCCGATCTTCTCGTGTGGCATGGCGTCGAGCTTCTCGAAGCGCACGAAGTCCACGTCGGTCTGCGCGGGCAGCGACAGGTAGCCTATGCCCGCCGAGACCATGTTGTGGAAGAAGTGGGTTCCGGCCGAGGGCTCGAGGGGCAGATCGGCTGCCGGCACCTCGACTATCACCTTGGCCCCCGAGAGCTGAAACCAGGCCACCGGGATCCCGAGCCACGGGTCCATGCTGCCAAAGCGACCGGGGCCGATGAGCACGTAGGGCCTTCGTTCTTCGGCGAGCCGCAGGTTGAGCTCTCCTATGAGCTTCGCCGCTTGTTGGCTGTCGCGACGATCGAAGCGCGAAGGCGAGATGTAGGCGATATCTCGGATGGTGTCGATCAGGCCATTGCCCATGGCTCTCTGGCTGCGGCACAGGACCTTCGCCTCGTCGAGATCCGTAAGCTCGATGTGGCGCGACTCGCGCTGCGTGACGAAGGGGCGGATCTGTAAAAAAGCGAAGTCGATCACGTCGTCCTCGATGTTGCAGGCGAACTCGAGCTCGAGGGCGCAGCCGAGGTTCTGGCGACCGAGCGCGAGCAGGTAGCGGAGCAGCTTGCAAAACGGTTCATCGGCGTGCCGCAGCAAGCGCCAGAAGGTCACCAGGCGGGGACCTTTGCGGTTCAGGCCGTTGTAGATGCGATCGTCATCGAGGGAGACGACGCTGCCGATGTGGCGGAGCACGCCGTCTTCTTCCGCCGCATCGAGCGGCAGCTTTATGAGCGCGCTCTCCTTGTCGGCGCCAAGATCGAGCGCGAAGAAGTCGCGCTGTGAGGCGTCGAGCGCGGTGCGCAATGATGAGAGCTGCGGTATGGCGCTCGGATATTTTGGGCAAAACCGCAGGGCCTCGCCGCCTTCGACCACGTGCTTGCCCAGGCCGATGGCCAGCATGGCGGCGCCGTCCTCAGGCTGCATGGCGAAGACCGGGTAGTAGTTGTGCGAGTGGGCGACGCCCGAGAGCGTAGGGTAGAAACGATCGCCGTGACGCTTGCCCACCACCTCTTGCACGATGACGGCCATCTTCTCCTCGGCGATGTCCATCCCCGTGGCCTGGTGATACTGGCGCGGGTTCTCGAGGAACATCGAGGCGTAGACGAGCGCGATGGCGCGGCAGAGCTCTGCGAGCCGGAGCGTAAGATCCGGGCTCGTGTTGGGCAAGAAATAGGTCGCGTAGAGGCCGGCGCATGGCTGGTGGTGGGAGTCTTCGAGGATGCTCGAGGAGCGTACGGCGAGTGGGAAAGTTATGCGGTCGAGGTAGGTGCGCAGATCGGCCATGAGCCGCTGCGAGAAGCTCCCGGCGCAAAACCGCGCCTTGATCTCGTGGTCTTTGAGCTGCAAGAGCTCTGCAGGGTCGAGGCGGTTATCGCTCAAGAAAGCGTCGAACTCGCCGGTGGCGATGACGAGGGTGTTCGGGATGCGCACGCGGATCCCCTCGAGCTCCTCGTCCTTGAGCTCGCGGCTCATGAGCTGGAACATGAAGGCGAGGCCGCGGCCTTTGCCGCCGAGCGAGCCCTTGCCCGTGACGAGGAAGGGATAGGTCGGGTCGAAGCAATCGGCCTTGAAGTCGGCGACGGCGCCGCGGTGCTTCTCCGCGCGCGCGATGGCCACGGCGGTGACCAGAAACTCCCGAAGCTCCGAGGTAGTATCGAAGTCGCGCGGGTGCAGGGGGCGGACGATCGCGGCCAGCGTCGTCTCGCCGCGGGCGCGAAACCAGAGGGAGAGCTCGTCGCGTTCGGCGTGGAACAAGATGGAGGCGTCCGGGACCTTGGCGAGCGCGTCTTGCATCTCCCAGAGGTTCGCGGCGTGCGCAAAGGTGTTACCGTGCGCGTCGGTGAAGACGAACGAGCCGAAGCCGATGTCGTCGAGGATGAACTGCTCGATGGTCGCGGGCATCCTCGAGGCGCGCTTGTCGAGATAGCGTGCGCCGATTGATCGGGCGAGCTCTGCGCCGCTCGGCTCCGATGACTGTATGAGGATAGGGATGCCGGGGAGCCGCGTGGCGATGTCGCAGAGGAAGCGGGGGCCGGCGTCGGGGTCGCGGCGGTCATCTTGGTAGGTGCGCAGATCGGAGATGATGCCGAGCAGCGAGCTCTCGTATTTTTCGGCGAGCGCCTTGGCCTCGGCGAAGTTTTGGGCGAGCAGCACCTTCGGGCGCACGCGCGAGCGGATCAGGCGATCGCTCTCGTTGATGCCGTCGGGCATGAGCGAGAGGGTGCGGCCGAGCAAGGTCGTAAACAGCACGGGCAAGAGCGCCGAGTAACGCTCGACGGAGTCCTCGATGACGATGATGGTGCCGATGGCGGCGAGCTTCGTGTCGCGATCGACGTTGGCCCGGTCTTCGGCGAGCTTGATGATCGAGAGGATGACCGACGGGCTGCCGCGCCAGGCGAAGATCCAATCGAGCTCTTCGAGCTTGGCGCCGCCGTAGGTCAGATCGAACCAGCGGCCGTCGAAGACCAGCATCACCACGGGGGTCGCGGGGTGCAGGGCCTTGGCGGCCGCGGCGAACTCCCCGATCTCCATGTCGGCGAGGTTGGCCGTGGCGAGCACCAGATCGAACGACCGCTCAGCCAGGATCCCGAGCGCCTCCTTGGCCGAGAGGGCCGTGGTGATCTGCGGGATGACCTTGAGCTGAAACGTCTGCGAGGTGCCGTAGATGGCGCTCTCGAGGTCGGCGTCGCCCGCGATGCTGAAGGACTCGTAGCTGTTCGACACCATGAGGATGGTGCGAACGCGGTGCTCCATGAGCTTGTGGTAGCCGCGCGAGAGCGGGTCGTAGGCGAGC
>CAYXQW010000037.1:0-970 GCA_964466695.1 uncultured Bdellovibrionales bacterium | reverse complement strand
CCGGAGCTGCTCGCGGAGGGTGGCGATCTTGTGAGGCGCGAGGCTCGTCATGCCGAGAGCATAGCCGAGCCTCGCATCCGAGAGAAATTAGACGAGGCCGTGGGCCAGCATGGCGTCGGCCACCTTGCGGAACCCGGCGATGTTGGCGCCCATGACGAAGTTCGTGGGGTGGTCGAACTCGGCGGCGGTCGAGGCGACGGTGTTGTAAATGGAGGTCATGATCGTCTTGAGCCTGGCGTCCACCTCGCCGCGCGTCCAAGCGAGGCGCATCGAGTTCTGGCTCATCTCTAGGCCCGAGACGGCGACGCCGCCAGCGTTGGCCGCCTTGCCCGGACCGTAGAGGATCTTGGCCTCGAGGAACACCTCGACACCCGCGGGCTCGGTGGGCATGTTGGCCCCTTCACCCACCAGGATGCAGCCGTTGCGCACGAGGGTCTTGGCGTCCTCCTCGCTGATCTCGTTTTGCGTGGCGCTCGGGAAGGCGCAGGCGCACGGGATGCTCCACGGGCGCGCCCCCTCGAGGTACTTCGCGCTCGTAAACTTCTGGGCATAGTCGCGGATGCGACCGCGGCGTACGTTCTTGTGCTCCTTGACCCACGCGAGCTTCTCGTCGTCGATGCCGTCGCAGTCGTAGATGGTGCCGCTCGAGTCGGACAAGGTGACGACCTTGGCGCCGAGCTGGTTTAGCTTCTCCACCGTGTATTGCGCGACGTTGCCCGAGCCCGAGACCGCGCACACCTTGCCGCGGAAGTCGTCCTGGCGGGAGAGGAGCATCTGCTCGCTGAAGTAGACGCAGCCGTAGCCCGTGGCCTCGGGGCGGATGAGCGAGCCGCCCCAGAGCAGCCCCTTGCCCGTGAGCACGCCCGTGAACTCGCCCACGATGCGCTTGTACTGGCCGAAGAGGTAGCCGATCTCACGACCACCGACGCCGATGTCGCCCGCGGGGACGTCGACGTCGGCGCCGATGTAC
>CAYXQW010000036.1:0-12592 GCA_964466695.1 uncultured Bdellovibrionales bacterium | reverse complement strand
GATGACGCCGCCGTGGGCCTCGATGATGGTGCGGCTTATCGGCAACCCGAGCCCGCTCGCGTGCCGGCGCGAGCTGCCGGACACGGCGGTGGCGAAGCGGTCGAAGATGGTCTCGAGCTCGCGGCTCGAGAGATCGGGCCCCGCGTTGTGCACGGCCAGGACGACCCAACCCTCGGGCGCGCGCGAGGTGCCGAGCTCGAGCGTGATCGTGGTGCCGCGGGAGGCGAACTTGATCGCGTTCGAGAGGAGGTTGCCGAGCACCTGATCCAGCCTCACGCTGTCGGCATCTACCGTGATCTCGTCGTCAAGACCGCGGGTGTCGATGGTGACCTGGTTCTCCGCGGCCGCGGCGCCGAAGCGGGCGGCAGAGGCGCGGGCGAGCTCGGCCAGGACGAGCTTGCGCCGCACCAGGGTCATCCCCCCCGCGGCGTACTTCTCGATGTCGATGAGGTCGTCGACCACGGCGTTGAGGGTGTCGCAGGCGCTCGACGCACCCACGAGGTACTCGCGTTGCTTCTGGGGCACCTCCCCGGCCAGGTCGTGGAGCAGCAGGTCGAAGGTGGCCACGATCGCCGACAGCGGCGTGCGGATCTCGTGCGACACCGTGCTCACGAAGCGTAGCCGCCGCGCGTCGCGCTCCTTCTCCGCGGTGATGTCGCGCAAGGTGAGCACGACGCCGAGCTCGTCGCCCGTCATGGGCGTGGTGCGGACTTGCAGCGTGCGTGTCCCGAGCGGCACCTCGCGGGTGCGCGAGGACTTCCCCGCGAGCAGGTGCGCGGGGGAGCTGCCGAGCACCTGCCAGAGGCTTTCGATGGTGGCGCCCGCCGCGGCGAGCAGCTCGTGGGCGGCGGCGTTTATGAGCTGCACCTCGCCGCTCGCGCCGAGCACCACGAGGCCGTCGTCGAGGACAGCGAGCGCCTGGGTGAGCCGCCGCCACTCGCTCGTGCGCGCGGCTCGGATATCTTGCAGCACCTCGGCGGCGCCGTTCGCGAGCAGATCGAGCAGCCGCGTGGAGTCGGGAGGGAAGGCGTCGGCGGTGAAGCTCTGCAACAACAAGATGCCGGTGGGCAGGCGCTCGCTCGTGAGCGTGACGTGAGCCTCGGTTTGCACCGCGGCGTAGTCCACCGCCGCCACCTGGCAGCTCGACGTCGGGCAGAGGCGCGCCTCGTCGATGCTCTTGCCGCGGGCCGTAACGAAGAGCTCGACCGCCGTGTCGCGGAGCTCGAGGACGTTCTTCTCGTTTACCGGCCGGGTGCTCGTAAGATCGAGCAACGGGCAGGCGCCCTCGCTCATGGTGAGCACGGCGGCGAGGTCGAAGCAGAAGACCTCGCGCAGCCTCGCGAGCAGCTCCCGCGCCGGGTAGACCTCCTCGCCGCGCGCGCCGGCGGCGACCACGGCCTGCAAGAGCTCGAGGGCGCGCAAGCGGCGCTCGCGATCGGCGATGAGCTGAGCGTTGTCGCGGCCGAGCCTGTAGCGCTCGGCCGCGTGCTGGAGGGTCAGCACGAGATCGTTGTGATCCCATGGCTTGGAGACGAAGCGGAAGACCTGCCCGTGATTGATGGCGGCGATGAAGTCCTTCGGGTCGGCGTAGGCCGAGAGCAGCACGGTCACGATGTGCGGGCAGAGCTCGCGGGCCCGCGCCGCGAGCGCGACCCCGGTCATGCCGGGCATGCGCTGGTCGGCGAGCAGCACCTCGAACTCGCGCGTGCGTAGCTTGGCGAGCGCGTCGTTGCCCGAGCTCGCGGTGGTCACCGCGAAGTGGGGCGAGAGCGTCTCGTGCAAGAGCCCGAGCACCAGCGGGTCATCGTCTACAACCAGGACCGAGGCTTGTTCGCTCACGATCTACCTTTTGCTTTGTGCGGCAGCTCAAGTATCGAGGTACGGCTTCCGCCAGGTCTCCAGGGGTCGCGATGGCGACCGAGGAGATCATCGAGGCAGTTCTAGTCGGAAACCTGACCGGGCGGCAAGTTTGACGAGGCCTCGGTTGACAGGGATCTCGAGCTTGATAAACTCGGGCTCGACGCTTTTTCTTTGGGCTAGAGAGCTGATCAGGCTAGCAGTAGGACAGCGTGTTTCTGGCGACGGGAGCTAACCTGTTCAGCTCTCTAAGAGCCTCGTGGAGCAAAAATGGGCGATGGCCTCGATCTAGATGATCTCGACGCCGCACTAGATGGGTTGGCTTCGCCTGCAAAAACTGCGGCGCCCGAGCCAGAACCCCCCGCTGTCGAGCTTGCCCCCAAGGACGCGGAGCCAGAGACGAGCCCGGAGCCCTCAGGTCCGCCGCCCTTCGGGACGCGCGCCGGCCCGCCGCCTTTGCAATCTCCAGCGACGCGCAAGAAGGCTGGCCCGCCGACGTCGCTCGCCGGCCCCTGGTCGGGTCGCACCGCCTTCGACGACCTCTTCGTCTCGGACACCGTGCCGAACCTCTCGGCGCGCGCCGGCCTCGAGGAGAAGATCGAGTATTTTCGCGAGAAGCTCAAACGTGCCGAGACGCACGCGGCCAAATTTCGCGACGCCTGGCAGGTGCGCGAGCGCGAGATGGACGCGCTCGAGGCCATGGCCGAGCGCGAGAAGGCGCGCGCCGAGGAGGTGGCGCAAAAGAGCGGGGAGCTCTCGCAGAAGCTGTTGATGCTCGAGCGATTCATCGAGCAGAAGAAGCAAGAGTTCGACGCCTACGGGCAAAAGGTGAGCGCGGCCTTCGCGCAAAAGGAAGAGGCCGAGAAGGAGCTCAAGCAAAAGCTCGCGGGTCACGACGCCGAGGTGCAAAGCTACAAGGACGAGGTCGAGGCGCAGAGGCTCGAGCTCGAGTCCGAGCGCAAGGGCAGGCAGGACGACTTCGCCTCGCTCAGCGGTCAGCTACAAGAGCGCGATGGTCAAGTGACCGAGCTCGAAAAGAGGGTGGCCGAGCTCGCGAGCGAGCTCGAGGTCGCGCGTGAGGAGAGCGGCCAGATACGCGCGGAGTTCGAGCGCGACCTCGGCGTGCGCGAGGAGGCCATCGAGAAGCTCAAGGCAAGCATCGAGAAGCAGCGCGAGGCCATCATCGAGCGCGACGAGCAGATAGAGTCGCTGTCGTCGCAGCTCACGCAGGCGAGCGATGAGCTCGCGCACGCGAGGACCGATCTCGAGGCCAAGGTGGCCGAGCTTTCGCAGTCGCTCGACACCGCCAAGGAGAGCACCGACCGCGACATCGCGGTGCGCGACGAGGCCATCGAGAAGCTCAAAGACGCGCTCGAACGGCAGCGCACGGCTCTGGTCGAGCGGCAACAGGCCTTCGATGAGCTCCAGCAAACGCTCGAGGGCAAGGGCCGCGACGCCGACGATCTGGCGAGCGAGCTGCAGACCTTGCGCGAGCAGAGCACCCACGACATCGAGGTGCGCGACCAGGCCATCGAGAAGCTCAAGAGCGCCATCGAATCACAGCGCGCGGCCCTCGGGGAGCGTGATCAGCGCACCGCCGAGCAAGATGAGACCATCACGCGCTTGAGCACGCAGATCTCGGAGCTCGAGCAGAACGCGCAGATGAGCACGCAGGAGCTCACGCACGGTATCGCGGTGCGCGATGAGGCCATCGAGAAGCTCAAAGGCGCGGTCGAGCAATCGCGCGCGCGCATACAAGATCTCGACGGCGAGCTCAACGAGGCGAACGACAAGCTCGCGCGCTTCGAGAGCAACGGCACCTCCGATCGCATGCGCTACGGCGACTTGCTCGGGCGCACCAAGAAGGCGCTCGAGGTCGCGCAGAAGCTGCTCTCGTAGTCGCCGTAACCCCTTTCAGCGGCCAATAGACTTTTCGTAATACTCGCGGCGCAGCGCGTGGAGCTTGCCATCTTTATCGATACCCCGCGTCGTATCCACGCTCTTATCGAAGTGCTCCTCCTTCTCTATGCCCTGCAACACCTCGACGATGCGCGCCCACACCCAATCAGCCTTCGGAGCGTCGACGTGACCTGGGCCGATGGACTTTGGCTTTGTCGTAATCTTCTTGAACACCTTCGCCTCTCCCCCAAAGCCGATCAAGCTCAAGAGCGGCACCGTGCCGTCCCCTTCGATTTGGCGTAGGGTCGAAAATCGCCACTGCTCGCGGATCACCTCGAAGCCCTGCCGCATAAAGCTCGTAACCATCCACGCGCCCTCTTCGACGAGGCCGTACTCCTTGCCGGGCTCCGGCGGCTGCGCCTCGGTCTTCACCTCCTCGATCGACGGCTTTAGATCGTCGCGGTCCAAAAGAGATTTCACCGACAGCCGGGGGTCTTTCAACAACTGGGCGGGGTTGATGTAGGGCTCGCAGGAGACCTGCCGCGCGCGCACGGCGAGGGTCGTCGGGGCATCCGCGATAGAGTAGAAGATGTAAGATTTATCTTTCCACTTGCCCCCCTTGGCCATCTCCTCGCAGACCTCATGAAACGCCATCGCCTTCTCGGCCAGGGCGTCGCTCCAGCTCATCTCCACGCGAGCTTGGTTCTGCGCCAAAAGCCCGCGCGCGACGAGCTCCTTTAGCTCCCAATCGTCGGCGAGCTCCGGCATCGCCAAGCGGATCAAGGTGCGGTCGCGCAGGCGCCTCCAGCGCTCGTTCCAGTATTTGTTCCAGTCGTCGGCGCCGAGCGCCAGCTCGTAACGCTGCTCACGAGTCAGGGGGGCGCCGCCCGGTACCGCTTTGCAAGAAGGCATGAAGCCCTTGTCGATGGCGAGCTGCACCCACTTCTTTTCGGCTTCGAGGCCTTTATAGTCTGCTCGCTGCCCCGCCACCGTGCTCGTGACAAAGACCGGCTGCGGGTACGTACTGGTCGCCGACAGGTGATAGACCACGGGTGCGCACAGCGCGATGGCGCGCAGGCTATCGGGGTGCACGAAGGGGATCATCGAGCCGCCGTCGAGGGGATCGCGGCCGGTGGGGATGACCGACAACGTCTTGGCCGCGCCGCGAAACGGCACGTTGATGAAGAAGGCGTGGCTGATGAGCGACTCGGCGGCCGGCTCGGCGAGGATACGGCGGATCAAGAGGCCGCCGGTGCTGTGACCTATCAAAACCAGCTCGTCGTCGGTGTCTCGCGACTTGCGGCCGAACGTACCGGCTTGGAGGTTCTCGAGCCAGGCGAGCTTCTCTTGCGAGGTCTTGGTGAGATCGAGGCGCCAGTCATAGGCCGCAGCAAAGAGCCGCATGAGCTTGAAGTCTTTTGGGAGAAGCGGAAAGTGCTTGCGCTTGGCGTCTCTCAAGTCGTCGAGCACGTCGTAGATGATCCCTCCGAGAGAGAAGAGCTCCACTCGCTTGGGCTTTGCGAGCGGCTCACCATCTTGGTCGCACTCCAAGACCCCGATCTTCTGCCGCAAGGCGCTGACGGCGAGACCGCCGGCGTAGCTCGCGGCTACCGCGCTCCCCGCAGCTCCCGCGATCACCGCGGTCTTCGCGATTTTAGAAGCCCCGTCGATCCCCGATGCCTTAGATATCTTCGAGGTCCCCACGGCCCCGGCGACTCCCCCGAACGCCGCGGCGCCCACGACCACCGCGGCGCCCGCGGCCCCGGCGTCGTCTACGACCTCCGAGATCCCCTTGGGCGTTAGCGGTAGAGCGAGATCATCGTCGAAGAAGTCTGGGTAGCCGAGGACCTGACCGTCGGGCGTGGTGATCTGCACTTGCGATCCGAACACGCCCGGGAAGAAGACCAAGATCTTGCGCCGGTAGAAGTACAGCCGATTGGACGACTGGCCCGCGAACGGCTTGCCGTTCAACTCGATGGACGGGATCGTAAAAAAAACGTCGAGGAGGTTCTCGTTGATGCGCGCCCCCAAGGGTTTCTGCGGATCCAGCCAGTCTCTCATGGTGTCTTGAGGGATCTCCACCCTGCAGCGCAGATCCTCGAGCTTGCCCTCGAGCTTTAACGAGCGTGGGTTTTGCCTATCCCAGAGGTTTACCACCTCGAGGTCGACACGCGCGCCTTGCCACGCCGACGGTGAAACCGTCTTCTTGTCCCCCCGCTCGACGAGGGTGAACTCGATCGTCAGCTCGGGAAAGACCTCCTCGCCGTGGCGGCGCGGAACCGGCGCGTAGCGCACGGGCTTGGGTCGCCCAGGAGGTAAGGGATCTCTCACGAGAGGGTCGCGGCCTCCGACGCGCGGGCCGAAGTCGCTCATATCGTGAGCGCGTACAAAAGACTTGGACATGAAGCCGGCTTTATAGGCGGCGTGCTCGATGACCATCACGTTGGAAACCGAATCTGGGCCTCTCATCAGATGACCTCCTCGATAGCTTTGATGGTGGCCTCGTCGACCTCGCCATCAGGCTCCAAAAACCCGTAGCTCTCCTTGAAGCTTCGCAAGGCCTGCTCGAGCTCCGGGGTCGCCTCGGGGCCGGGCGCGCCACAGTCATAACCGAGCTGCAAGAGCCGCTCCTTGATGCCACAAAGGTCCGAGGTGGGATGAGGCACCACGGGCAAAATGTCGCTCGCCGCCCACTTGGCGCCGCTCGCCACCTCGAAGACGTACTCGTCGCCTGCCGGCTCCCCCACGGCCTGCTCGTGTCGCCAGGTAGCTGATGCCGCGCCATCCTTTACGTAGGTTTGGATCTTGGCGACGGGCTTGGTGTCGGACGGCTGTGCCCACTTGTAGACCGTAAACACGATCGGGGTGCCCGCATCGAAGCCGGACGCGATGGTGTGCATCTCGACCTCGGAGCCGCTCTCGATCTGCCGCGCACACCAACGCGCCTCGGCGAGATACTTGAAACGCGCGCGATAGTTGCCGGCGGGGACATCGTCTTTACGAAAGACGCCATTCGATAGATACGCCCGCTCGATGGTGCCGTTGGGCTTGATGAGCAAGAAGCCTTCGCTGTCCTCGACCGGATCACCGGAGGCGGTCTGCACCGACAGATAAAAAAAGCGGGGCCCCTCGGAGGCGGCTTCTTTACGCTCGCCCTCCTCCCCCTTCGCCTCGCCTGGCCGCGCTCCTCGAGCCATACGAGGACGCTCGGCCTTACATGCCCAGGTCTTCGCAAAGCGAACGGTCTCGTTGAAGACCGCGAAGTCGAGCCGCTGCGCGAGACACTCGGCGAGACGCTGCGTTGAAGCTCCCAAGCTCGCGGGAAACGCCACGGCATCGAGGGCTGCGTAGAGGTTACGCGCTTCGCCTAGAGCTTCGGCGTCGAGGCTCATCAGTTGGCAGCGAGCGAAAAACCAGATGGTCCGATGCTGCGCGCGTTCTTGTTCCGTGAGCGGCGGCTCGAAGAGAGATACCCGCGGATAATAATCTCCGCGGGGAGTGCGGATAGTCCATTTCGAGCTAAAAGCTGGCATGCGATCTCTCCTCGCACGCCGGGGCGTGTTCCAAATTGCTACACGAACGTTTCAAATCGCGACACGTGAAGATCAAAAGGCGGGATATTTCGCTGTTGTTGCTCATGCGACCAAAACACGAGCAATAAATGTGCCTAGATGTGAGGTCTACCGCGCGCTGTGTGCCGTGCGCGCGCTCTGCACCAGCCCGTGATAGATCGATTGATGCGCGAGCTCGCGGGCGAAGGCCTCGGGGTGCCACTGCACGCCAAGCATGAAGCGCTTGGTGTCGAGCTCGATGGCCTCGACCACGCCGTCGGGAGCCGCGGCGCACGCCTCGACGCCCGTGCCTAGCTTCTTGATGAGCTGGTGGTGGGTGCTGTTCACCTCGAGCTTCACCGTGTTGGTGAGGCGCGCGAGCAGGCTGCCCGGACGGATGTTGATCGAGTGGCTCGGGAGGTGGCGGGCCATGGCCTGCTCGTGGCTCAGGCACCCGCGGCGCTCCGACAGGTCTTGATAGAGGGTACCGCCGAAGATCACGTTGAGGAGCTGCATGCCCCCGCAGACCCCGAGCAGCGGGAGATCTGCCTGCCAGGCGGCGAGCACCAAGGCTCGCTCGAAGTTGCTCCGCGCCTCGCAGAGGTTGCGCACGTGGCGAGGTTCCTCGTCGTAGAAAGAGGCCGGCACGTCGAAGTCGCCGCCCGAGAGCAAGAGCCCGTCGAGCATGGCGACCACGGAGGGGGCGCTCTCCGGGTCGAGGTGCGGCAAGAGCCACGGCTCGCCGCCGGCCCGCGTGATGGCCGCGACGTAGGCCTCGTGCAGCACATACTGCGGCAACGCCGAGCCGCGCTTGTCGGTGGTGGTGGTGAAATCACAGGTGATGCCGATACGCGGGGCGCGAGGTTGCATGACGGCGTACACGTTAGCGCGTCTCACGCTAGCTGGTAAACCCCACCAGAACCCCGCGAGCTTCTTCTCGACCTCGACGAGCAACGGCCGCGGAAGTCTCCCGAGCCTCCTCGCAAAGTGCAGGTTATCGATGGCACGATTCTAAGAAACCGGGGCAACTCCAGTGCTGTACGATTGTTCGAGTCGTTTCAGCGCCAGAACGAGGCGGTTGAGGCTTGGACACTTATTTTGCGCGCTTGCAAGATCCCAGCTCTCGCGGGCGAACTCCCCGAGAGTGCCATTGTAGTCAGGTCCCTGGGACATGCGACCCGAGTGGTCGCAATGGACCAGTGCTTCACGCCGTATGCGTGAGGAGGCTCGGGTCGCAAAGCCTAGAAGGGTCATTTTTGGATCAGGTAGCCGCTCCGGGCTGTCGATATCCAAGGGCCCTCGCAAACCGAGGAGTCTTCTGAGTCCTTCACGATCTCCTAGAAGCCAACTCTCGACCTCGCGAACGGCGACGCGAAGCAAGAACTGCGGATGCCGAGGCGTCGACCCGAGCCACGCGTCGATGAGATCACGAGGACATGGGCGACAGTCGAGGTCGGTGAGCAGCAAGAACGGGGTGAGCTTGGCGGCTTGGTTGAAGCTCCTCGCTTGCTTTTTTAGATACCCGCAACCATTGCGCATATGCACGGCAACGACTTCATAGCGGCGAGGCCGTTCGCTGAGCACACGGCGCACGATGGCCTCACTTAAAGTGTCTTCAACGGCGAGCCGAATTCTGATCTCCCCCTTCATTCAAAAGAGTCCAGCCTGCTAGCCTCCTTGGGCGCTGTCTCTGGGAGCACCGCATCGGCAATTGTCATTCCTCCCTCGATCATGGCCTGGATGTCCTCCTTTGACGACACGAGGACAATCTCGGTACCTTCACTGCCTCGCGGCTGCAGCAAAGCTACTTCCTCGGGTCTTATCCCGGGATCACTGAACAGCTCGTAGCTATGAGAAGACAGGATGACTTGGCGGCGCCGTTGCCTCTGCAAGCGCCAGATCAAACCGGGGAGCTTCACAACGATCGCGGAATGCAATGACAGCTCCGGTTCCTCTAGCAGTAACAGCGAATCACCTTCGAGCAGCGACCAAAGCAGCCCGATGAGGCGCAGCGTGCCATCGGAGAACTGATCCTCGCGCTGCAAACCACCGTGTGCACGCCAGTGCCGGTAATGCGCCTCGAGATGCGGCAAACCCCGCTCGTCTCGCGTATCAGTCAGTTGCTCGAGCTCCGGAACCGCAAACCTCAACGCCTGTTCTATCTTACGCAGCCTCGCCTTTCTCGTCTTCTCTGGAGTCGCTGCCACCCTTTCGAGAAACTTCAAACCGAAAGGATCCTCGGTTGCCGCCTCGCGGTTTGCGAGTGCCGGGTGTTTGAGCAGTTGAGGTACGAGGTGAAGATAGAGTGTGTTCTGAAAAGTATCGGCTATCGCTCGAAAGTCTTTGTTCGACGCGATTTGCTCGAGATGAGTCTGCGTCAAACGTTGGCTATCCTCCCTATCTTCTGCATCAGGACGATCTAGGATCTTCTGAACTCCATGCCAGACCCGCTCGTGCGCGATCATGACGCGTCTCGCGCCGCGTTGTTCTTGCCTCAAACCGAGAGCATATCTCCAGCTCGGTGACGCAGGATCATCGTCCCCTAGGGTCACCTCAATCTCAACATCTGGATAGCGGCGAGCTGCCAGGCACCGCAGCTTCGTGAGGCCGCCGCGGTCTTTAACGGCTTGCTGTAGCCCGCCGCCATCTTTCGCGAGATCGCGCAGAAAGCGGAAGACGTCGAGCAGATTGGACTTGCCGCTCGCATTGGGTCCGGCGACGAAAAGTCGATCTCCAATACGAACATCCGCTGCGACGAAGTTTCGCCAATTCGACAGCTTGAGATGCGAAAAGTGCATAGACGTCTCTCGCGCTCGCGACGTTTAGCGAGCACTCACAAACTAACAGCGGCCAGCTTCGGGAACAAGAATCGTTGCTCTTTGTCCGTCTGCTCTACTTGATCTTCGGTGCTCATCCAGCAGTGCCCGCTTGCACGGGCCAAACGAGCGGCGGTGGATAGCGCACGGGCCGAGGGCGGCGAGGGCGGCGAGGTGCGCCCGGGTGCCGTAGCCCTTGTGCTTGGCGAAGCCGTAGCCGGGGTACTGCGCGTCGAGGCCCTGCATGAGCTCGTCGCGGTAGACCTTAGCGATGACCGACGCGGCGGCGATGGCCTGGCTCTTGGCGTCGCCGTGGACGATGGCCGTCTGCGGCAGGTCGAGCCCCGGGATGCGCCGCGCGTCGACGAGGACGTGCTCGGCGCTCGGGTCGAGGAGCGCGACGGCGCGCCGCATGGCCTCGAGCGAGGCCTGGTAGATATTGCGCTCGTCGATCTCCGCGACCGAGCAGCTCGCGATCGCGTAGGCCGTGGCACGGGCGCGGATCTCGGGGGCGAGCCGCGCGCGCACGGCGGCGGAGAGCTTCTTCGAGTCGTTCAAACGCAAGATGGTGCAGCCCTCGGGCAAGATGACCGCCGCCGCCACCACCGGCCCGGCGAGCGGACCTGCGCCCACCTCGTCGACGCCGGCGATGAGCGTAAGACCGCGCGCCCAGAGCGGCCGCTCGTGCGCGAGCATGGCTAAAAGCCGCGCCGCCTCGGCGAGGTCTCGTGCTCGTCGGTCTATACCGGCCATGCTCAAAGCTCGCGCGGACCGTCGGGCAAGACCTTGCCCGGGTTCATGAGGCCCTGCGGATCGAAGGCGTGCTTGAGCCGCCGCTCGAGCGCGAGCAGCTCGGGGCCGTGCTCGAGCGGCAGCAAGTCGCGCTTGGAGAGCCCCGTGCCGTGCTCGCCGGTGATGGTGCCGCCGAGCGCGACCACGCTCGCTACGAGCCGGCGGCGAAGCTCCTTCGCCGCTTCGCGCTCGTCCTTGGTAGCACAGAGGAAGTTCAAGTGGAGGTTGCCGTCGCCGATGTGCCCGTAGGCCGCGACCTCGACGCCGCTCTTGGAGCTCTCGCGCTCGGCCTCGCACAAGAGCGCGGCGATGCGGCTCCGCGGGACAGCGACGTCGTCTGAGAGCTTGAACGGATAGAGCTCCTTGAGGGCGCTCGAGACTAAGCGGCGCGCGCGGCGCATCCCCTCGCGGTCGGCCTCGCTCGCGGCGAGCTGTGAGTCGAGGCCGCCGTGCGCGAGCGCGACCTCGCACGCCCGCGTAAGCTCGGCAAAGGCTAGGTCTTCATGACCGTCGGTCTCGCACATGAGCGCGCAGCCGGCCGCGGGGACGCGAAAGGCGCTCTTTGGCCGCACGGCGTCGAGGGCGTAGGTGTCGAGCACCTCGAGCATGCTCGGGGTGATGCCGGCCGCGAAGATCGCCGCGGCCGCGCGGTTTGCGGTCGCAAGATCTGGGAAGGAGAGCCACGCCGTCTCGGTCGCCCGCGGCGCGGGCACGATGTGCAGGATCGCCGCGGTGATGATCCCGAAGGTCCCCCCGGAGCCCACCACCGACGCCGTGACGTCGTAGCCGGCCACGCCCTTGATGCTGCGACGCCCCATCTGCAGCACCTCGCCGCCGGTGAGCACCAAGGTCACACCGAAGACGTAGCGGCGCGTCGTGCCGTACTTCACCGCGCGCGCGCCGCCCGCGTTCGTCGCGATGTTCCCGCCGAGAGTGCACGAGTCGAGGCTCGCCGGATCGGGGGGGTACATGAGGCCGTGCTCGCGCGCCGCCTCGTCGAACGCGAGGGTCACGAGGCCGGGCTCGACCTCGGCGTAGAGGTCCTCCTGGTGCATGGCGAGCAGGCGGTTCATGCGCGAGGTGTCGACCACGAGCTCGCCGCCTCGCGGGATGCAGCCGCCCGACTTGCCCGTGCCCGCGCCGCGAGGCACCATGGGCACGCCGAGCAGCGCCGCCTCCTTGGCGATGAGCGCGACCTCCGCGGTGGAGAGCGGCCACGCGACGGCGCCCGGATCTCCGCTCGGCAACCCGGACTCGTCGCCGGCGACGCTCGCGAGCACCTCGGGGTCACGACTCACGCGCCCTTCGAGCCCGCGATGCAGGCGCACGAGCAAAGTGTCGAGCGAGGGCGAGGCCATGGGCGCTCTCTAGCTCTCTGCCGAAGCCGACGCCAGGCGTCCTTTGTACCGGGCGGGTCAAATAGGTCTGTACCCTCCAACAGAACCGCGACCGTGAGGGCTGACTGTTGATCACATTTTTGTCTGCGCACAACCGGTGACGTGGTTTTTCTCTCACGTCATCCTCAAGTCTCGCGTCATCCCCGCGAAAGCCTCATGATTGGTCACATCTTTTGCTGGACATCAAAAACCCTCGTCATGCCCGTGAAAACGGGCATCCAGAGCTGACGTGAGAGAAAACCCGCGCCAAATGAACAATGCCGAAATGCAAGAGAAACTT